>NZ_NKFM01000016.1:0-151388 GCF_002223085.1 Burkholderia sp. HI2714
TGCACATGCGCCTGATGAAGGGCCTGCGCGGCACGGTGGCCGCATGGTGGGCGCTCACGGGCCTGCTCGTGACGACCTTCGCGTTCCTCGGCGTCAACATGTTCCTGTCCGGGCTGCACAGCTACGGGCAGCTCTGAAACGCGCGCGACGGCTTCTACCGTGTTCTACCCATGCACTTCGGCGAGCACTACCACTACAAGCCGGACGCGTACCGAACCAGAATGTCCGAAGGGGGGATCGCCGCATTGCGCGGTGACGTAGGAGGAGCCATGAGACGCGTCTACTTTCTGTTGCCGACGACGCAATGCGCGCAGTCGATCGTCGGCGAGTTGCTGTCGCTGCGAATCGAGTGGCGACATATCCATTGCCTCGCCAATCACGATGTGATGCGCGACGGGTTGCCGGAGGCCACGCTCGTGCAACGCAGCGATCTGCTGCCGTCGCTCGCGCGCGGCACCGCGGTCGGCTTCGGGACCGGCATGCTGCTCGGGCTGCTCGTGCTGGCGTTCCCGCCCGACGGTTTGCGGATCGGCGGCGGTATCGTCGTGGCGATCACGCTGTTCGGCGCGGCCTTCGGCGCATGGGTGGCGACGATGATCGGTGTCGACGTGCCGAGCACGCGCCTGAAGCGCTTCGAGAACGGCATCGAGCACGGCGAATTGCTGATGATGATCGACGTTCCGACCGACCGCGTTCACGAGATCGAGGACGCGATCAAGCTTCATCATACGGACGCGCATCTACAGGGCGAAGATCCGACCATCCCGGCATTTCCCTGATCGTCTCTCGAGCCGTCGGCCGGTGTCACGCCGGCCGCCATCGCTCGGTGACGCCGGGCCGCGGATCGTACGCGCGTCGCCGGCGGCATCGCGTGCCGCCCGCGTTTCAGTTCGCGGCGAGGAGCCGTTTGTAGCGCGCCAGGACGCGCGGCACGTACTCGCGCGTCTGCGGAAACGAAGGAATGCGATAACCGGCCCGAATCACGGCGTTCTCCCCGGCGTTGTAGGCAGCGAGCGTGAGTTCGACGTTTTCCTTGAACAGGTCGAGCAGGAAACGCAGATACCGCGCGCCGGCCAGCACGTTGTCGCGCGGATCGAGCATGTCGCCGCCCGAGAAGCGCCGCGCCGTTTCCGGCATCAATTGCATGAGCCCGCGCGCGCCTTTGTCCGAGACCGCCTTCGGGTTGTATCCCGATTCGACGTCGATCACCGCGCGAAGGAGTTCGGGCGGAACGTTGAACGCCGCGCTTGCCTCGGTGATCACGTCCGCGAACGACGAGGCGACCGCCGATTTCGGCGCGGCATGCTTCACTGCCGATGCGGCCGGACCGGGGGCCGCGACGATCACTTTCAGATTGGCGGTGCCGGGCTCGTTGGTCAGGACGATGACGCCATTGCTCGCCACCGTGCCGTAAATCTGCGCGTGCGCGACGCCGACGCATGACCATGCCGAGCCGATTCCCACGCATGCGGCAACGATGGCTTTGCTCAATCCGGATGAAGGGTGGCGGTGCATCTTTCTGGCCTCCTGCATCTGCATTGTCGTGGCCGTGCCGGCTCATCGACAATGGGGCACCCTCCTACACTTCGACGCCCGGGGCCGTATGCGGCGGCAGCGCTGCAAAAGTGTTACACAAGTAATGATCGGTAGCGCACAGTAATTGACAGAAGTTGACGATCCTTACGCGCGACGATTGTTTTTTGCTCAACGCAATCGTTGCTCAAGAAGAAATCTTTTCGTGCGCGACGAAAGCGATTGGATAGTCGCGCCATCCGTAGTCGTACGGATGCGTCGCACAACGCTGAATCGATGCAACCCTGAAACATTTCCTGCTACCGCGGGCCCTTTCCGCAGGTGTATGCCGGCGCGGGGGGCTGGCGCGTGGCGCGCTGGCGCGATCCTTGCGGGCACAACGGGCATGGCCGGACAACCGCCATCGGACCGGACCGATGAAATGATTGAAAGCAGTCCGGCACCGTGCAACGAGGCATTGATGTCCAACGCGCGGGAATACTTGGGGGAAGTCGTGAATACTAAATATCGAGTGGTCATTGCAGAGGATCACGATCTGCTGAGAAACGGGCTCCGGTCGATGCTTTGCGCCCAGGGGGATTACGAAGTCGTCGGAGAAGCGCGGGACGGCAAGGAGGTATGCCATCTGGCCATGACGCTCGCGCCGGATCTGATCCTGATGGATCTGTCGATGCGCGGGATGAACGGCATCGATGCGAGCGCGACGATCAAGCGTCGAATGCCGGCCGTCCGGATCGTCGTGCTCACGGTCCATCAGAACGAAGAGTATGTGCGCGAGGCGCTGCGGGCGGGCGTCGAAGGCTACGTGCTCAAGGACGTTTCGTTTGACGAATTGCTGCTCGCCATGCGTATGGTCATGCAAGGGAAGAAGCACCTGAGCGCGGATGTATACGGCTACATGGTCGACTCGTTCGTGACGGGGCGCGAAATGCCTGCGCCGAAAAGGGCTTGGGACATCCTGACCGCGCGTGAACGCAGCGTACTGAAACTGATCGCGGAAGGGCGTACCAACCGGCAGGTCGGCCAGTACCTGAACCTGAGCCCGAAGACGATCGAGAAGTATCGGGCGAGCATGATGCACAAGCTCCATCTCGCGAATCTGACGGAACTGGTGCTCGTCGCGATGAACATGGGTCTGTTGACCACGCTCGCGGCGAAATGCGCGGAGCCGAACGTGGACGACGTGCTGACGCACCCGGTCGTCGACGCAGGGGTGGTTGAGGGTGCCGTCGTGCGGCTGGATGACTATCCGGCGGGCGGCGCGAAGCGCTGAGTGCGGCTGGCGCATCAGACCGGCCAGGTGGCCGAGACGCGTGTACCCGTCGCGGCGGATGACCGGATCGCAAGCGTGCCGCCGTGCGACTCGATGCGGTGCTGCATGCCGATGAGCCCGAGCCCCGCCGCGCGCGCGTCGTCCGTCGAAAGCGGATGACGCTCGTAGCCGACGCCGTTGTCGTCGATCGTCAGCAGCAGGCCGCCCGGATCGTGTTGCAGGCCGAGCACGATTTCGGTTGCCTGCGCATGCTTGACGACGTTGTGCAACGCTTCCTGCGCGACCCGGAACATGTCCGCCTTCAGATGATCCGGTATGTCGTCGTCGTCGACGTTGCAATTGAACTCGACCGACAGCGGGTTCGCGTCGCGCTCGATGCGCCGGCATAGCGAAGCGAGCGCGGCCGGCAGCCCGAGCCTGTCGAGCATCGGCGGCTTCAGTTCGCCGCAGATCTGGCGCACTTCGCCGATCGTCTCGCGGATCCGCAACACGGCGGCGTCGAGCAGATTCGTCGCGTCGGCGATCTCGCCTCGGCGAATGCGCATGAGCGCGTCCTCATTCATCAGCTTGATGAGCGTCAGCGCCTGGCCGAGCCCGTCGTGCAATTCCGCGGCAAGCCGATGTCGTTCCTTCTGTTGGCCCATCAGCATATACGTGTGGAAGGCATGCACGCCCGTATCGTTTGCCGCGGCGCCGCGCCGTTCGGGTTCGGGGGGCGGCGGTTCCTCGAACAGCGTTAGCGACAGGCAGGTGCCGGGCAGCAGCTGCTGATGTACGACGAATCGCGCGGGATGGCCGCTTCGCCCGCTGAGCATGGCCGCGAACGAATGCTGCGCAAGGGCGCTGCTCCTCGACAGTTCCTGCGTCAGTTCAGCGTGGGCGTCGTCGGGTGCCAGTTCGACCAGGTGCAGGTGGACGAGCTCGGTGGTCGTGTACCCGAACAGCGCCGCGGCGCTGCGATTGACCGCCAGGAAGGTTCCGTCGCGGTCGAGAATGGCAAGCGCCGCGCCACGCGCATCGGTGACGATACCGGTGCCGCGATCGTCGGGACGCACGGCACCGCGCAGCTTGCGCATCGCATCGATCAGGTCGAGCAGCCTGATCCGTGGCTCTTCGGGCTGGTGTTCAGTCATGGTAGCTCCCGATGCGCAATTTTCAGGAAACCGTAAGGTTTCGGTCATTCTAGGACGTGACCGACGCCGGCCGCAACATGGGGATTTCGCGCGTAAGGCATAGGGGCATCCCTTACGCATGCACGGGCATTCCAGCCAAGCGGACATGTCCTACCGGCCATTGGGGGGCGTCATCCCATGACGCTTGCGATCAACTTCATGACACTGCATTGACGAGGCACGGAATTATCCGTCGCCTGCATTCGTGTCAGGGAGGCCGGTATGAACAGGATCGCAAGATCGACGATGCGCGCATGGGTGATCGCGGGCGCTGCGCTTGCCACGACGCCCGCGTGGTGTGCGCCCGATGGCAGCGAGATCATGAACGCCGGCGGTGGCGCCGCCGAAGGCGCCGTCGCAAACACGAGCACCGTGGAGGATGCCGCGCCGGGCGTCAGCGAAAGTCTGATGGGAAAGGACATGCAGAAAGGTGTCGAAGAACCGGTCGGGACCGCCGTAGATAGCGCCGACGGGCGTGCCGCCGCCGACGCTGCGCCGCCCACCGCGGAGCACGCGACGGAGCCGGCCGTCGCGCCTGCTGCTGCGCCTGTTACCGGACCCGCCGCGGAGCCTGCTACCGAGCACCCCGCAGAGCACGCACCGGCCGCACCCACCGGGAGCGAGGTGGGCAAAACCGACTCGCACATGACCGAGGGCGCGACCGAAGCCGCCGGCATGCACATGCATCACGCCGTGATGCCGGGCACCGTGCACACGATCGTCCGGTATGCCGAGCCGTCGGTCCAGCTCGTGCGCGACGACGGTCAGGCCGTTTCGCTGGTCAAGGAGCTCGACGACGGCCGGCCGGTGTTCCTGACGTTCATCTACACCAGTTGCACGACCATCTGCCCGATGGTCAGCCAGACGCTCGAACAACTGCAGGGCGAACTCGGCGCCGACCGCGACAAGGTGCACATCATGTCGATCTCGGTCGATCCGGAGGCGGACACGCCCGAGCGGCTCAGGACTTACGCGGCACGCTTCGGTGCCGGCCCCGAATGGCAGCACTACACCGGTACCGTCGATGCGAGCGTTGCGGCTCAGCGCGCATTCAACGTGTATCGCGGCGACAAGATGAACCACACGCCAGTGACGTTCGTGCGGGCCGCGCCGGGCCAGCCGTGGCTGCGTATCGATGGCTTCGCGACGCCGACCGAACTGCTCGCCGCCTATCACGATGTCGTCGCGTCCAATTAGGTGCCACGTTTCTGCAAGGGAGCGTCGAAATTGGACAACAAGCACCGCGTGCTGATCGTCGAGGACCAGCATCTGTTACGCGTCGGCCTGAGTCATCTGGTTTCCGAGTTGGCCGACTACTGCATCGTCGGTGCGGCGAGCGGCGGGGTCGAGGCCTGCCGTCTCGCCGAGAAGACGCGGCCCGACCTGATCCTGATGGATCTATCCATGCCGGGCGGCAGCGGCTTCGAAGCGATCGCGACGATCAAGCGCGACGCGCCGCATACGCGGATCATCGTCCTCACGGTCCATCGCAGCGAAGACAACGTGCGCGAGGCGTTCTTCGCCGGCGCCGACGGGTACGTGGTCAAGGACTCGCCGTTCGCCGACCTAGTTCGCGAGATGCGTTTCGTGATGCAGGGAAAGTGCGTGGTCAGCCTCGACGCGTATCGTGCCCGCGCCGGCCTGCACGGGCTGCACGACGCGAGCGCGCACAAGGCGCGATTGTGGAATGCGCTGACCAATCGCGAGCGCACGGTGTTGCGGCTCGTTGCCGAAGGGCACACGAGCCGGCAGGTCGGCGAGTGCCTGAAGGTCAGTCCGAAAACGGTGGACAAGCACCGTGCCAATCTCATGCGCAAGCTCGGCATCGTGAACCTGACCGGCCTGGTCCACTTCGCGATCGACATCGGCGTGCTCGCGCTGAACGACGACGACCGTGTGTGAACACCCTCCATTGACGCATGGCGAAACTGGAGGGGATTTACCCACAGGGATGGACGGCACTCCCTACTTCTGACCCGTACCGACGCGAGCAAGAATGCAATCAACGGCATCGGCGGCGCCGATGCCGCGGGTCGATACAGGGAGGGAGCCGTGAGCCACGAATCGTTCTCGATCCCGGCCGCCGGGGGGGCGGACCAGCGGCGGCGTGATGAACGACGCGTGTGCCGCGTGTACGCGAGTCGCGGCTTCACCTTGCTCGAGCTGCTTGTCGTGATGGTCATCATCGGATTGCTGGCAGGGCTCGTCGCGCCACGGTATTTCGAACAGGTCGGCAAGTCGAACGTGAAGATCGCGCGTGCGCAGATCGTGTCCCTCGGCCAGGCGCTGGATCAATACCGGCTCGACGTCGGCTCCTATCCCACGACCGAGGAGGGGCTGGATGCGCTCGTGAACAAGCCGCAAAACGCATCGCGGTGGAGTGGTCCCTATCTGCAGAAAACCGTTCCGTCAGATCCGTGGGACCGGCCCTATCAGTATCGCTCGCCGGGCGAGCACGGCGACTACGACCTGTTTTCGCTGGGCAAGGACGGACGCGGCGGCGGTACCGGCGAGAACGTGACGATCTCGTCGTGGTAGCGATGCGTGGCGCGGCGGCCGTGCCTGTCGCGAGCCGTGCGCAAGGAGAATCGACGTGAAGTTCGTGCTGCGTGTTTTCGATACGAATGGCCTGGTCCAGACGCTTCGCGTCGACAGCGATTCGCCGGCCAGCGCGACGGCGGTCGCACGTGCGCGCGGCCTTCGCGTCGTATCGGTGAACGCGGACGCGCGGCGGCAACGGCGCGGCACGGGCCGGCTGGGCATGCCGGGCGCGCGGTTCGACGTCGAGATGTTCGCGCGCGAACTGGCGGCGCTGCTCGATGCCGGGGTCGGCGTCGTCGACGCGTTGCGCACGCTCGGCGGCAACGTGCGGCGCGAGGCGTCCGCGCAGGTCTATCGCGACCTGCTGCGGCGACTGGAGGAGGGGCTGTCGCTGTCGGCGGCGCTCGAGCATGCGAGCCACATCTTCCCGCCGGTGCTGGTCGCGTGCGTCAAGGCGAGCGAGCAGACCGGCGGCCTGGCCGGCAGCCTGACGCGTTACTCGCGCAATAGCGCGACGCTTCACGAGCTGCGCGGGCGCGTCGTGTCGGCCGCGATCTATCCGACGGTCCTGCTTTTCGTCGGCGCGGCCGTCGTGCTGTTCCTGCTCGGCTTCGTCGTGCCGCGATTCGCGACGCTCCTCGAACACAGCGGCCGCGAACTGCCGCTGATGTCGCGGCTGCTGATGGCGTGGGGCGCCATGGTGCACGCGCACGGCACCGGGCTGGGCATCGGCCTCGCGGTGCTGGCCGTGGTGACCGGCATCGCGTTGCGTCGGCCGTCGCTGCGGATCTGGATCGCCGATCGCCTGCTGGCGCTGCCCGGCATCGGGCAACACTTCCGCGTGTTTCGCCAGTCCCAGTTCTATCGCACGACGGCGATGCTGGTGGACGGCGGTATTCCCGCCGTGCGTGCGTTCGACCTTGCGCGCGGCCTGGTCGGCCGGGCAGACCAGGCCGCGCTCGCGGGCGCGCTGCAGCAGGTCCGCAATGGCGCGAGGATCTCCGATGCGTTCCAGCAGGCCGGCCTCGCGAATGCGATCGGCTATCGCCTGCTGACGGTGGCCGAAAAAACCGGCGGCCTCGGGCCCGTGCTCGATCGGATTGCCGCGTTCCAGGAAGCGCAGGTGTCGCGCACGATCGATCTGATCTCGCGACTGATCGAGCCCGTGATGATGATCGTGATCGGCGTGGTGATCGGCGGCATCGTCGTGCTGATGTACCTGCCGATCTTCGAGATCGCGTCGAGCATCCAGTAGGCCGCTCAGGAGACACGCGTGGATACCGACATCACCCTCCCGGAAAACCTGCCCGACGCGGGCGTCGAATTGCGCGATATCCTGCGCGCGCTCGGCGAGCGGCACGGTTCCGGTATTCGCGCGCTCGAAGCGCTGATGGCGCAGACGGCCCTCGGCGCGGACGAGATACGTGGGCGGCTCGCCGCGCAATTCCACATGAAGCCGATCGGGATCCGCGAACTGAATCGTCTCGAGCCCGATTTCGACACGGTGTCGTTCGTCGAGGCGACGGCGCGCCTGTGTGTGTGCTTCCGCGATCCCGACGGCGGCGACGCGCTGCTGTTCGCGATCGCAGACCCGCTCGATGCGCGCACGCGTGGCTGGGTCGAGCACCGGATGCGCGCTCGGCCGGCGATGCCGTACGGCTGGGCGCTCGCGAGCGCGGGGGACCTCAACGCATATCTGGCCGTGCGCGAGAAGGATATCCGCGCGATGGATTCGCTCGCGTTCGACGATTCGATCCCGCACGCGCCGGATCCCGCGTCGCTGGCGCTGACGCTGCAGGGCATCAGCAGCGACGACAGCCCGGTGGTACGCCTGCTGAATTCGACGATCTACGATGCGCTCAAGATGCTGGCGAGCGACATCCACCTCGAATGCCGGGCGAACGGATTGATGATCAAGTGCCGGGTCGACGGCGTGCTCACCGTGGTGGGGCGCGTCGACGGCCATGACGTCGCCGACCAGGTACTGTCACGCGTGAAGGTGATCTCCGAACTCGATATCGCGGAGCGCCGCATTCCACAGGACGGGCGCTTCAAGGCGATGTACGCCGGGCGCGAAATCGATTTCCGCGTGTCGATCATGCCGAACCAGTTCGGCGAGGACGCAGTGCTGCGGATTCTCGACCGCTACCAGCTTTCCCAGGCCGCGGGCGGCCTGACGCTCGAGGCGCTGGGATTCCAGCCGGGCGACACGCGGTTCATGCGTTCGGTCGCGGCCATGCCGTACGGCATGCTGCTCGTCACGGGGCCGACCGGCAGCGGCAAGACCACGACGCTTTACGCGATCCTCACCGAAATCAACAACGGCCTCGAGAAGATCGTGACGATCGAGGATCCGGTCGAATACCAGCTTGGCGAAATCCTGCAGATTCCGGTCAACGAGGCGAAAGGCCTGACCTTCGCGCGCGGGCTGCGCTCGATCCTGCGGCACGATCCGGACAAGATCATGGTCGGCGAGATCCGCGATCCCGACACCGCGCAGATCGCCGTGCAGGCCGCGCTGACCGGCCATCAGGTGTTCACGACCGTCCACGCGAACAACGTGTTCGACGTGATCGGCCGCTTCACGAACATGCAGGTCGATTCGTACAGCTTCGTATCCGCGCTCAACGGCGTGGTCGCCCAGCGGCTGCTGCGTCGGTGCTGCCCGGATTGCCTCGTCGAGGACAGGGTGGATGCCGATACGCTCGCCCGCTCGGGCATCGATCCGGACACGGCCGGCGGCTACCTGTTTCGGCGCGGCGCGGGTTGCGCGATGTGCCGCGGCAGCGGCTATCGCGGCCGGCGCGCGATCGCGGAGGCGCTGCGCATGAACGACGAGCTGCGGCAACTGCTGTCGGAGCGCGCGCCGCTCGGGCACATCAAGGCGGCGGCGCTGCGCTACGGGATGATGACGCTGCGATCGGCGGCGATCGAGCAGGTGAGGCGCGGCGAGACGACGCTCGAGGAGATCAATCGTGTCACCATGGTCGAATAATGCGCTTGCGATCGGCGTCGGCACGCGCGAAGTCGTGGTCGGGGTCCGCACGTCCGTACCGTGGCGGCTGCACCGGCGCACGCTTGCCGGCGATCCGGTCAGCATCGGGATTCCCGACGAGCGGTTCGGCAGCGAGACAGGCGTGCTCGACGCGCTGCGCGCCGCGTTTGCCGCGCCACCGGACGCCGATGCCGATGCCGATGCCACTGCCTCCACGGCGCAGGCGCATGACGCGCACGTGCCGGCGCACGGCAAGACGCCGCCGAAGCGCAGCGCACACATCGTGCTCGACGATTTCTGGTGCCGCCACGCGATTTTGCGCGGCGATTTCCGCACGCTGCGCACGCGCGAACTCGAAACGATCGCGCTCGCCCATTTCTCCGATACGTACGGGATCGACGTCGAATCGCTGATGGTGCGCTTCTGCGTGCAACCCGGCGGGCGCGCGCTCTTTGCCAGCGCGCTTTCGCGCACGCTGTACGACGGCATCCACGATGTCGGTGCGGCCGCCGAGGTGCGCGTGCGCAGCCTGAGATCGGGTCTGCCGGAGACGCTGAACCGTCTCGCGGTGAAGTCCGACGGCGATGCGCTGCTGCTGGTCGCCGCCGACGCGTTGCTCCAGGCGGTCGTGATCGAGCGGGGCGGCTGGACGGCGTACGATGCGCAGCGCCTCTTTCCCGGCGAGCTGGACGACGCGTCGCGGCTCGCCGAGCTCGCGGAGCAACTGTTCGAACGCTCGGCGACGCGGGCGGGCCTGAAGTCCGGGGACTGTACGGTCTATCTGCCTGCGCTCGACACGGACGCGGCACCGTTCGAGGCGCGTTTCGCGGCCGCGATCCGGCCCGCGCTGCCGGCGCTCGACGGCTCGCCCGCGCGCCGGCTGATGGAGTATGCGCCATGATGCGGCCGCTCGACATCGACTTCTGCCGGCGCGGTGCGCGCGTCCGGACGGGCGGCATGATCCTGCTCGGCGTAGCCGTGCTGCTGTGTGTCGCCAGCGGCGCGCGACTGTGGCGCGCCTATGCGGAGAACGATCGCGTGCAGGAGAGCGTGGAGGCCGCCCGGCACCGGACGCTCGCGCAGCGGCACGTCGCGAAGGCGCTGCCGACGGCGGCCGAGAAGCTCGCGGAAAAGCAGAGCGGGGCGGTGCTGCGCGAGCTGACGGTGCCGTGGCAGACACTGTTCTCGATCGTCGAGGACTATCCGGACCACGACGTCGCGCTGATCGGCATCGACCAGAACCCGGCGCAAGGGCAGATCCGCATCACGGCCGAAGCGAAGAACCCCGACGCGATGATCGCGTACCTGAAGTATCTGCAGACGAGCGTCGTGCTGCGCGAAGCGGTGCTCAACGGTCATGTCGTCGAGACCAACGTGCCGGGCATGCCGGTGCGTTTCCAGATCACGGCCGTCTGGAGGAAGTCATGAAAACCGATCGGTTGGCCGACCGGCTGCTCACGTTGCGTTTCGAATGGCGGCGCGCGTTCGGCCTGCCGGGCCTTGCCGGCCTGCTGCTGGTCGGCGCTGCGATCATCATGGTCGCGGCGGTACCCGGCCTGGATGCCGATACGCGCGCGCTGCGCGCGCCGGCCGGGCTCGTACGGGCCGCGCCCGTCCACCGTCCGGCCGGGGCGCCCGCACCGGTGGCGGATGCGGTTTCGCTCGACGCGTTGCCCGAGCTGTTCCCGCGTTTCACGCAAAGCGCGGATGACATCGCGTCGATCTTCGCGCAGGCGCGCGACAGTCACCTGACGCTCGGCTCCGCCGAGTACCAGGTGATGACCGATTCAGGCGCGCGCTTCGCGCGCTACGAGGTGCTGTTGCCGGTCAAGGATCAGTACGGCGCAATCCGGCATTTCCTGGCGTCGGTGCTCAACACCGTGCCGAATGCGGCGCTGCAGGAAATCCACGTCGAGCGTCCCGCGGTGGGCAGCAATATCCTCGATGCGCGGGTGCGCTTCGAGCTCATCTACCGGAGCGCGCAGCCATGAACGCCATCGCCCTGAAGCCGGCTTCGCGCACGCGTATCGTGCTGGCACTGTGCTGCGTCGTCTTCGCCGGCGCCGGGTATCGCGTGCTGGTCGCGGCGACGCGGAGCACGTCGCCGGTTGCGGCGATTGCCGGCGTGCATCGCGACAGCGCACACGCATCGGCGGCCCGGGCCGCCGCGCACGCCGCGCCGGCCACGCCCGCGTCGCGACCCGCGCCACCGGTCGCGGCGCCGACGCCGCTGGAGCGGCTCGCCGCATTGCGTGCGCCGGTGTCCGTCGAGGCGGCGCACGACCCGTTCACCGCGTCGTCGTGGCTGCCGCCGCCCCCCGTCGTGCCGCCGCCGCCCGAAACGCGTCCGGCGCCGCCGACGGCGCCGCCGATGCCTTTCACCTTTGTCGGCGAACAGGATGCCAAGGCGGCCAGGCCGCGTGTGTTTCTCAGCAACGGGGATCAATTGCTGATCGTGTCTCCGGGCGACGTGATCGATCGCCAGTATCGCGTCGAGTCGGTTTCGGAGTCGAGCGTGGTGCTCACCTATCTGCCGCTGAACCAGGTGCAGGTGGTGTCCATTCCAGTGGAAGGAAAGTAGATGAAAACCTCACGCACACGGGATGCGCGCCGCACCGGGGACAGCGGCCCGTCGACCCCACTCACGCCTGCCGTCCCGTTCGACCTCCGGCATGCGCCGGTCAGCCGGATCGCGACGACACGCGCGCTGGCGATCGCCGTGGCGCTGCTCGCGGGCGGCGGCTGCGCGCACGTGCCGAACGTTCACGACGATCCGACCAATGCGCAGGTGAGGATCGACGCGATGCACGACCGCGACGCGCAGGTCAACGAGTTGCTGGACAACGCCGACACGTTTCGCCGGCAGAACCAGTTCGACGACGCGGCGCGGTCCGCCTACATGGCGGCCGAGCTCGACCCGACCAGCGAGCGCGCGCGCCGGATCGGCACGATGATCGAGCAGGACCGCAAGCATCTGGCGATCCTGCAGGAAGCGGACCGCATGATGAAGCGCGGCTCGTACGCGCCGGCGGCCGACCGCGTGCATCGCGTGCTGGTCGAGGATCCGGCCAATGCGATGGCGCTGAGCATGCAGTCGGAACTCGACGCCAAGCGCCAGCAGCAACGCGCGGAACGGGACGACAAGCTCGCCGCTTCGTCGATCATGCGTACGCCGGTGTCGCTGCAGTTCCGCGACGCCAATGTGCGGATGGTGTTCGAGGCGCTGTCGCGGACCTCCGGACTGAACGTCATTTTCGACCGCGACGTGCGCGCCGACCTGAAGACGACGATCTTCGTGCAGAACGCGTCGCTGCAGGACACGGTCGACATGATCCTGATGCAGAACCAGCTCGACAAGAAGCAGATGAACGCGAACACGTTGTTCATCTATCCGGCGACACCCGCGAAGGAACTCGAATACCAGGAGCTCAAGGTGCGCACGTTCCAGCTGTCGAACGTCGATGCCAAGCAGATCCAGTCGCTGCTGAAGAGCCTGCTGAAGGTGAAGGAAGTCGTGATCGACGAGCACGCGAACACCGTGACGATCCGCGGCACGCCGGACATGATCAAGGTCGCCGAGGAGATGATCGCCGCGCAGGACCTGCCGGAACCGGAGGTGATGCTCGAAGTGCAGGTGCTGGAGGTGTCGCACGAGCGGATGACGCAGCTCGGCATCGACTGGCCGAATTCGTTCACGGTGTCGACGCCGAGCACGGCGAATACCTGGGGCGGGCTGCACCATCTGCCGGTCAATGCACTGAACGTCAGCGGCTTGTCCGCGACCGCGGATTTCAAGCTCACGGATACCGACGCGAACCTGCTCGCGAGCCCGCGCATCCGCACGCGCAACAAGGAGAAGGCGCGCATCATGATCGGCGACAAGGTGCCGGTGATTTCGAGCTCGAGCACGCCGAGCACGAGCGGCCCGTCGTTCACGCAGATGATCCAGTACCTCGATGTCGGCATCAAGCTCGAAGTGGAGCCGCAGGTTTACCGCGACGGCGACGTCGGCATCAAGTTGAATCTCGAGGTCAGCAATATCACCAACACGATCTCGAGCAGCAATTCGCAAGGCCTCAGCTCGCTCGCGTATCAGATCGGTACGCGCAGCGCGTCGACCAGCCTGCGCCTGCGGGATGGCGAAACCCAGATACTCGGCGGGCTGATCTCGGACGAGGATCGCCGGAACGCGAACAAGGTGCCGGGCCTGGGGCAACTGCCGTTGCTCGGTCGGCTCTTCTCGGATCATGGCGGCGATCACAAGAAGACCGAGATCGTGCTGCAGATCACGCCGCGCATCGTGCGTCCACAGGTCGCGGCGGATTCGGACACGCAGGAAGTGTGGTCGGGCACCGACGTCAACGTGCACGCCGACCAGCTGCGGCTCGACCCGGTCGCGCTGAACGCGGAAGGGTCCGCCCCGGCGTCCGCATCGTCGGCGCCGGCGCCCGTCGCGAGGGTGGTGCCCGGCAGCGTGGGCGGCGGCACCTCGGGCCGCAGGACGTCCACGCCGCTGGAGGCGGCCGCGATCCGGGCGCAACCGTCGCCGGGGAGCGGCGCGTTCGGGCAGATGCCGGCCGCGCCGCGCACGACGCCGCCGCCCGAACCGTACGGCGGACGCTTCGCGAGACCGCAGCCCGCGTTGCCCGCGCCGGCGGCGGCAACAGGCGGAGCGTCGCCCGCGGATGGCGCGGCGCAGGCCGCCGAGCCGGCGGGCAACGAAGTGGCGCCGGCCCCGGGCACCACCGTGACGCCGGTGGCGACGCCGCAGTCGACAACGCAGGTCGCGGCACCGGCCGCGCCGCCGGCCGCGGCACCGGCTGCGGCACCGGCGTCGACGCTGCAGATGCCGGCGGGCGATATCCCGAGCGAAAACCCGCTTCACGCGGTTCCCACTGGAAATTGAACCGTGGCTATCCATCACCGCACGTCGCGCGTCGGCGGCCCTCGTCATCCCGGTCAGCGGGGCTTCACGCTGATCGAGATGGTGATCACGCTCGCGCTCGTCGGCATTCTTGCGTTCGCGATCATGCCGTTTTCCGAACTGATCGTGCAGCGCCAGAAGGAGCAGGAACTCGGCGCCGCGCTGCGCGAGATCCGCACCGCGGTCGATGCGTACAAGGATGCGAGCGACGCGGGGCAGATCGACAAGGAACCGGAAGCGTCCGGCTATCCGCCGTCGCTGGCCGTGCTGGTGACGGGCGTGAAGAACGCGAGGGATCCGAAGGGCGGCCTGATGATGTTCCTGCGCCGGGTGCCGCGCGATCCGTTCTTCGCCGGCGATCCCGATACGCCCGCCGAGGAGACCTGGGACGTGCGCGCCTATGGAACGCCGCCGGATCCGGCGGCGGGCGATCCCGCGGCCGACGGGATATCCGGGAGCGCCGAGGCCGGCAAGGACGTGTTCGACGTGACCTCGAAATCCGCGCGTGTCGGCATCAACGGCATCCCGTACAAACAATGGTGACGGTGATCATGAACCCCGCTCGCATCCGCAGGACTCGCGGCTTCACGCTGATCGAGATCGTGGTCGTGATGGCCATCATCGGCCTGCTGCTGACGCTGGCGGTGCCGCGTTACATGCACAGCATCGAGCGCGGCAAGGAGCAGGTCCGGCAACAGAACATCGCGGTGATGCGCAACGCGATCGACCAGTACTACGGTGACAACGGTCAGTATCCCGAAACGCTCGACGAGTTGGTCTCGAAACATTATCTGCGAGCGGTCCCGCTCGATCCGGTGAACGGCGACGACAAGTGGGCGGCGATCGCGTCGTCGGACGAGACCAAGCCGGGCGTCTACGACGTGGCGCCCGCGAGCAGCGCACAGGCTGCGCAGCCCGCTGCGACGAGCGTGCCCAAATGAGCCAGGCCGGCCGAGCCGCGCACGTCGTCGCGCGGGCGATGCGCGGCCGCCCGTGCACCGCGCGTCAGCGCGGGCTCGTGCTGCTGGCGCTGCTGATCGCGCTGATGCTGATGTCGATCGCGCTGGCGGGCGCGCTGGATGTCTGGTCGTTGCAGCGTCGCCGCGAGCAGGAGCGGCAACTGCTGTTCGTCGGCGATCAGTACCGGAGGGCGATCGTCCACTACTACCGGCTGGCGCGCGCCTATCCGGAAACCGTCGACGACCTGCTGGAAGACAGCCGCTTTCCGAAGCCGATCCATCATCTGCGCCGCGCGTATCCCGATCCGGTCACCGGTCGGAACGACTGGGGATTCCTGTGGCGCGCCGATCGCTTCTACGGCATCTACAGCAGCTCGGATCTGGCGACGATCAAGCGTGCGGGATTTCCGCCTCGGTATGCAGATTTCGAAGGCGAGGAAACCTACGGAAAGTGGCGCTTCCTTTATCTCGCCCCCGGCCTGATCGCGCCGGCCGACGGTGTGTCCGCGTCCGCGCCTGCGCCTGCGTCTGCGTCGGTGGGCAGCTTCCCGAGCCTTTCCGGGTTCGCGGGCGGATACCTGCCGGGGCAGGCGCGGTCCGGTCTGCGTTGAGGAACGACGAAAAAAAGCGCGATGCCCACACGGGCATCGCGCGTCAAACGGCGTGGAGCGCCGACGAATGATCGTGGTGAAGAAAGGGACGCCCGGTTAGGGACGCCCGGTCAGGGGAGAGGCCCGCCTCGCGCGCCCGGTCAGGCCTTCGCGAGCTTGATGCTGGTCTGCTCGGCGGTCAGGTAGCCGACGCTGGCGCCGAAGCGGTCCTTGAAGTTCGCGCGCACGAGCGGATCGAGCGTCGGCTTGACCTTGTCGTGCAGCGGCGATTCCCAGTCGCCCGCGTGCTGGAAGTTGCTCATGATGTAGGTCCAGCCGTTGATCTCGTCGACCGCGTGCAGGCCCGTCGATTCGGCGCCGGCCGGGCACGACAGCACGCGTACCAGCGACTTCGTGTCGACGTTGTAGGCCCACAGGAAGTTGTTCACGTGCATGCCCGAGTCTTCGCCGATGAAGAGCGTGCGCAGCTTTTCGGAGAACTTCAGGTTGTCCGGGTTCGCGATCTTGTCCGGGTTCGCGAGGTTGCCGAGCGCGTCGGCCGCGGCGAGATCCTCGCCGACGAGCGCGGCCGGCGCGCCCATGTCGACCGGCACCCATTCGCTGTCGATCGCGCTGCCCGTCGTGTCGCGCTGGCTGCCCTTCAGGTTCAGTGCATAGACGGCGCCCGCGGCGATCTTCTTGTCGACCGCGACGTCGCGCGACACCGCATTGCCCTTGACCATCGACGTCTCGATCCGCGACATCGCCGTGTAGACGATCTTGTCCTTCGCGTTCACGGTCGTGCCTTCGAGCTTCGTGAAGCCCATGCTGCCGCCGAGCAGCGCCGCGTAGCGGTGCGTCTCGAGGAACGCGGCCGCTTTTTCCATCCCCGGCTTCACGCGCATCCAGTTGAACTTGCCGCCGAAGTGGATCTTCGTGTAGCTCGCATCGTTCGGGTCGGTAGTCACCAGGTCCATGATGTCCGACGCCTTCAGCGTGTTCGCGAGCGCTTCGATCTCGCTGCTGGTCGCGTGGCCGATCCTGATCCACGTGAGCGTCGCGGTGCCCGCGCCGGCCGACGACGTCTGCGTCCACTTCGCGACGTACAGCGTACCGGCCGACAGGTCGGCCGCCTTGTCGGCGACGAACATGAACAGGCCGCCGTTGGTGGCGTCGTCACCCATCATCACGGTGCGCTGGTCCGGCATCACCTGGATCAGCTCGTGCGAGATGCGGCCGAGGCAGTAGTGCTTCTTCACGGTGCCCGTGCCGTCCGGATTCACGGTGATCTCGGGCAGGTGGCCGTAGTGGTAGGGGTTCGCCTTCGTCTCGTCGCCGAAGGTGTTCTTGCTGAACGCCTTGAACTGCGCGTCGGTCGCGACCTTCGTCGCGTCCGGCTCGTACTCCTCGCTCGACAGGTGCGTGCCCCACGGCGACAGGCTCGCGCCGCACGTGATCCACAGCCCGTGCGCCTTCGACGTGTCGACGTTGTGGTACTTGACGACCTTCAGCGCGCCGTTGGCCGGATCCTGGTCGAGCGTCAGCACCGCGATCGGCGACGGCAGCTGGCCGTATTGCGATGCGCTGGCCTGGTCGCGCGTCGTGTATTCGAACTGCACGACCGCGAACACCGTGTTGCCCTTCACGCCGGGCACGTTCGCGTTCTTCAGCGTCAGCAGCGAGCTGCCGTCCGGGCAGTCGGAATAGAACTGGCGTTCCTTGCCGGCCACCGAGCGATCGATGATCGGCTGGTTGTTGATGTCGTAGTAGCCGCCCGCGAGCGTCGTGCCGCCCTTGCCGTCCGGCACCAGGTCGCCCGTCACGAAGAACGGCCGGTACGCCAGCTTGAAGTTGCGCGCGGAGCCGTCCGAGAACGACACCGACAGCGTCGAGCCGACCGTCGTCGTGGCCATCGCGGCCGCGTTGTCGAGCGTGGGGGCAGCCATCGCCGAGAACGTCGCCGACGTGTACGCGGCGGCGACCGGGGCCGGCGTCGACGCCGGATTGTCGTCGCCGCCGCAACCCGTCAGCAGGGCCGGCAGCGCGAGGCCGGAAAGCGGAAGCATCGGCGCGCCGGCGAGGATCTTCAGGGCCTGACGACGGGAAGTATTGGGCAACGCGGGCATGTGGAGTCCAGTTTCAGTTGTTGGAAGAATGGCCTTCGCGAAGCAGGCGGTCGGCAAGCTCGGCGAAGGCAAATTGAAAACTGGACGGAAGTGTAGGGACGCTAGATGAAAGTTTTTTGAATTGAAAACGTAATGATGTGTCGGGCGGCCGTCAGGTGAACGGACGGACGCCGGTCGCAAGCGTTTGCGCTCAATCGCGTTCGGGCGTCGCCGAGATCCGGTGGATCGACAGGTCCGCGCCGTCGAACTCGGCTTCGCGGTCGAGGCGCAGCCCGACGGTCGCTTTCAGCGCGCCGTAGACGAGCGTGCCGCCCGCGGTCGCGATCGCGATGCCGCCGAGCGTGCCGACGAGCTGCGACATGAACGACACGCCGCCGAGACCGCCGAGCGCGGGCAGGCCGAACACGCCGGCCGCGAGGCCGCCGAGCGCGCCGCACATGCCGTGCAGCGGCCACACGCCGAGCACGTCGTCGATGCGCCACTTGTTCTGCACGCAGGTGAACATCGCGACGAACAGCGCGCCGGCCGCGGCGCCCGTGACGAGCGCGCCGATCGGGTGCATCACGTCGGAGCCCGCGCACACCGCGACGAGGCCCGCGAGCGGCCCGTTGTACGTGAAGCCCGGGTCGTTGCGGCCGGCCATCCACGCGGCGAGCGTGCCGCCGACCATCGCCATCAGCGAGTTCACGGCGACGAGGCCGCTGATCTTGTCGAGCGTCTGTGCGCTCATCACGTTGAAGCCGAACCAGCCGACCGCGAGCACCCACGCGCCGAGCGCGAGGAACGGGATGTTCGACGGCGGGTGCGCGGCGATCCGGCCGTCCTTCGCATAGCGGCCGTGGCGCGCGCCGAGCAGCAGCACGGCGGGCAGCGCGACCCAGCCGCCGAACGCGTGCACGACGACGGAACCCGCGAAATCATGGAATGGCGCACCGAACGCGTGCGTGAGCCAGGCCTGCACGCCGAAGCGTTCGTTCCACGCGATCCCTTCGAAGAACGGATAGATGAAGCCGACGATGATCAGCGTCGCGACCAACTGCGGATTGAACTTCGCGCGTTCGGCGATGCCGCCGGACACGATCGCGGGGATCGCCGCCGCGAAGGTCAGCAGGAAGAAGAAGCGCACGAGCGCGTAGCCGCTGTGCTGCGACAGCGTGCCGATGTCGTCGAAGAACTCGACACCGTACGCGATCGTGTAGCCGATGAAGAAATACGCGAGCGTCGACACCGAGAAGTCGACCAGGATCTTCACGAGCGCGTTGACCTGGTTCTTCTTGCGGACCGTGCCGAGTTCGAGAAAAGCAAAGCCCGCGTGCATCGCGAGCACCATGACGGCGCCGATCAACAGGAACAGTGTATCGACGCCGGATTTCAGACCATCCATGCCGTGGCTTCCTTGCGCAAAAAACGGGCGAGGAACGCAAGTATCGAGCCAACTTGGTGAACGGCTGCGTGGAGTTGGTGCTTCAACCCCGTGTGGTGCGGCAATCCGGTGAATCGTGCACGGGAAGGGGGCGCGGCCGATGCGTATGCGATGTGATTCGGGGTGCACGCGTGTGGTGCGACACGTGCAGAACTGGTGCGTGTGACGTGCCGATTGGCGCGGTGTGGTGCGTCGTGGTGCGCGAAGGTAGGTCGCTGCGCACCGTTCCGGCGCATCAGTGACGCGGGAACAGCAGCGGCGGCCGGCGCAGCCGCAGCGCGCACGCCGACCAGTAGGCGGCGACGGTCGTCAGCCCAAGGGCGGCAAACGCGAGTGCCGCGAAGCCCGCCAGCGACTGGCCGTCGGCGGTGGGGCCGAGGATGCCTTCCGCGACGATCAGCGCGGCCGTCCAGAAGCCGATCACGGCCTGCGTGAGCAGGCGCGCGGACGCGACGCGGCGTGGGCGCCCGGATTCGGCCAGGCGATGGGCCGACGGCGGGCGCAGGCACAGGAACAGGGTGGCGGCGAGCACGGCGGCCAGGGCGATGAGCCAGTCGACGAGAAAATTCATGAGAAAAAGGGGGCGTCCAAAGCGGATTGAAGCGTGCCCACTTTAGTGTCCTCGCGTGTTCGATTAAATCAGACGAGTCCGAAATTGAAAGCCATTTTTAATCACGGCGCGTGATTGGCCCTGTTCCACAGGCGGTATCATCGACGTCGGTCCAACCACGAGGCTGCGCGACGCGCGGCCGGAGATTGCAGATGAACATGAAGACATCGCGGGCGCGTCGCGTGCCCGGGTCCGTACTGGCGGCCATGGCCGCCGGTGCGCTGCTGTTGCTTGCGGGTTGCGAGAAGTCCGGCGCGCCGGCCACGCAACCCGATACGGCCGCGAGCGCGGCCGCCGATGCCGCGAACAATGCGGCCAAGGCGCTCGACCAGGTGGCGAGCACCGTCAACCAGCAGCTCAACGCCGCGAAGGCCGGCATCGCGTCCGCGGCGTCGGCCGTGCCGCCGCTGTCCGCGAGCGGCCTTGCATCCGCCGCGCAGGCGCAGATCGACGCGGCCGCGTCCGCGGTCGTCGCGCATGCGGCTTCCGAAGCCGGCGCGAAGATCGCCGAAGCCGGCAAGAAGCTCCAGCAGTGGAGCCAGCAGAATGCGTCGGGCGCCAAGCCCGCGAGCGGAGAGTGACGCGGGCTTGCATGATCCGCTAAATGTAATTATAGTAGTTACACATGTCGCCGGCTGCGGGATGGGCCGGCGTCGTCAAGTGAGTCAGGAATGAATACCAGCAGCCGGTTCGCGTTTGCCGTCCACGTGCTTGCCTTGCTGTCGATGCAGGAGGGCGTGCCGCTGTCGTCCGACATCATCGCGGGCAGCGTGAACACGAATCCGGCGCTGATCCGCCGGTTGCTGTCGATGCTGGCGGCCGCAGGGCTGACCACGTCGCAGCTGGGTGCGGGCGGCGGTGCGCTGCTGGCGCGTGAGCCCGGCGAGATCACGCTGCTCGACGTGTATCGCGCGGTCGACGATGCGCAACTGTTTGCGCTGCACCGTGAGGCGCCGAATCCGGCGTGTCTCGTCGGGCGGCACATCCAGGGCGCGCTGATCGACTACATCGGCGACGCGCAGCGTGCGATGGAAGCATCGCTTGGCACGCGCACGCTGGCCGACGTGACGGCCGACGTGCTGGATCTGGAGCAGCGCACGCAGCAGGCGACACGCGCCGGCGGGTGAGCGGCGGCAGGGCAGGAAGCCGGACGGCGCGAGATGCGTGGCGACCGGCACAACGGGGGCTTTGCCCCGTTTTTTTCGGTCTTATATGTAATTAACTACGTTACATATTTTTCTTACTGGAGAATCGATATGACGCAACGTACCTTGAATATCGCGCTGTTCGGCGCCACCGGCACGATCGGCTCGCGCATCGCCGCGGAAGCGGCACGACGTGGCCATCGCGTGACCGCGCTGTCGCGCCATCCGGGTGCAGCCGGCGACGGTATCACCGCGAAGGCGGCCGACCTGTTCGACGCGGCCAGCATTGCGGCCGCCCTGCCGGGCCATGACGTCGTCGCGAGCGCGTACGGTCCGAAGCAGGATGATGCGGCGAAGGTCGTCGCCGCTGCGAAGGCGCTGGTTGCCGGCACGCGCCAGGCGGGGCTGAAGCGGCTCGTGGTGGTGGGCGGCGCCGGTTCGCTCGAAGTTGCGCCGGGCAAGCAACTCGTCGACAGCGAAGGTTTCCCGGAAGCGTACAAGGCGGTCGCGCTCGCGCACCGCGACGCGCTCGACTACCTGAAGACGGTCGGCGATCTCGACTGGACGTTCTTCGCGCCGGCTGCGCTGATCGCCCCGGGCGAGCGGACGGGTACGTTCCGCACGGGCGTCGGCAAGCTGATCGTGGACGCGCAAGGCAACAGCAAGATCTCGGCGGAGGACTACGCGATCGCGTTCGTCGACGCGCTCGAGCAAGGCAGCTTCGTGCACGAGATCGCGACGGTCGCGTATTGAGCGGTGCGCTGACGCTGGCCGGTGGCGCGTGAGCGCCGGGCCGGCCGCGACGTGCAGGAACGCCAGGCGATTCCACCTTCACGGGCGGGATCGCCTGTTTCATTTGGCGCGTGCGGTGTGGCGGCGGATCCGCTCGCTCCGCGCGCGTACCGGATCGGTATTTATACCGGTCGACGCGGCGAAGCCGTTTTCATATTGTTCCCCGTTGTGCAGGATGAATAGAATAAATTTCTATCTACGAGGGACTGGAGAAATGGACGCCATCGATCGCAAGCTGCTGGAGCTGTTGCAGGCGGATGCCACGCTGCCGATCGCGGAACTGGCGCAGCGCGTGAACCTGTCGCAGACGCCGTGCTGGAAGCGCGTGCAGCGGCTCAAGGAAACCGGCGCGATTCGCGCGCAGGTTGCGCTGTGCGATCCGCGCAAGCTCGGGGTCGGCACGACCGTGTTCGTCGCGATCCGCACGAACCAGCATACCGAGGAATGGGCGCAGCGTTTCACGCAGGCCGTGCGCGACATGCCGGAAGTGGTCGAGGTGTACCGGATGAGCGGCGAGACCGATTACCTGCTGCGCGTCGTGGTGACCGGCATCGACGATTACGACCGCGTCTACAAGCAGTTGATTCGCGCGGTGCCGCTGTTCGACGTCAGCTCGTCGTTTGCGATGGAGCAGATCAAGTATTCGACCGCGCTGCCCGTGCGCGATCTTGCCGAGCCGGCCTGACGCGGCAATGAAGCGCAGCAACGAAACGCGGCGATGAAGCGACGCGGGCGCGTATTGCGCCCGCGGGTTCAGCGGCCGCGCGCCAGTGCGCGCGCGCGTTGGTCGGCCAGCGCGTCGCGGCGCACGAAATCCGCGACGAACGGGCTGGCCGGATGGTGATGCAGCGCGTACGGCGTATCCCATTGCGCGAGCTGGCCATCCTTCATCACGCCGATCCGGTCGGCGATCGCGAACGCTTCGGCCTGGTTGTGCGTGACGAGGATCGCGGTGTGGCCCGTGCGTTTCAGGATGTCGCGCAGCTCGAACGCAAGCCGCTCGCGGGTATCGACGTCGAGATTCGAGAACGGTTCGTCGAGCAGCAGTAGCTCCGGCGACGGTGCGAGCGCACGCGCGAGTGCGACGCGCTGCTGCTGGCCGCCCGACAGCTCGTGCGGATACGCGCCGCCGGAATCGGCGAGGCCGACGAGTTCGAGCATCTCCGCGACACGCAGGCGCCGTTCGGCCTTCGGCATGCGCCGCAGGCCGAAGGCGACGTTGTCCGCCGCGCTCAGGTGCGGGAACAGCGCGTAATCCTGGAACATCATGCCGATGCGCCGCCGCTCGGGCGGCACGTCGAGCGATGGCGCCGCGACGGGCACGCCGTCCAGGATGATGCGCCCCATGCGCACCGGCTCGAAGCCGGCGATCGCGCGCAGCACGGTGGTCTTGCCGCAGCCGGACGCGCCGAGCAGGCAGCCGATGTCGCCGCGCGGCAGCGCGAGGCTCAGCCCGTCGACTACGGTGCGGCGGCCGTGCGGCGAGTCGTAGGCGAGGCAGAGGTCGTCGAGTTCGAGCAGGTTCACGGTGTCAGGCTCCGATCTTGTGGCGGGTGCGGGCGAGCAGGATCACGGGCACGAGCCCGGCCAGCACGATCGCGAGCGCGGCGACCGCGCCTTCCTCGTAGGTGCCGCGCGCGGCTTCCGCATACAGCCAGGTCGCGAGCGTGTCGAAGTTCAGCGGACGCAGCAGCAGCGTCGCCGGCAATTCCTTCATCGCGTCGACGAACACCAGCAGCGCGCTCGTCGTGAGCGCGGGCCGCAGCAGCGGCAGGTGCACGCGGCGCAGCGTGCCGCCGGCCGTCTCGCCGAGCGAGCGCGCCGCCTGTTCCAGCGACGGCGGGATGCGCGCGAGGCCGGCCTCGATGCTGCCGGCCGGGATCGCGAGAAAGCGCACGGTATAGGCGATCACGAGCGCGGCGGTCGAACCCATCAGCAGCAGCCCGTCGCGGCCGAGCGCCGCGCCGAACAGCCGGTCGGCCGCCGCGAACGGGATCAGCAGGCCGATCGCGAGCACGGTGCCGGGCACCGCATAGCCGAGGCTCGCGATTCTCGCGCACACGCGGGCCGGGCCCGCGCCGGCGCTGTCGCGTTGCGCGCGCGCCGCCCATGCGACGACGAGCCCGCACACGAGCGTCGCGAGGGTGGCGGCGGTGGCGATCGTCAGTGTGTTCGCGAGCCCGGTCATCAGTTGTGCGGATATGCCGCCGACCAGATGCAGCCGCTTGGCCGTCTCGACCGCGAGGTAAGCGGCCGGTGCGCCGAAGCCGAGCAGCACGGGCAGCCAGCCGAGCACCGCGGCGCCCAAGGCAGCCGTGCCCGTCAGGCGGCGCGGCGCGATCGGCCGCATGCGCCGGCCATGTGCATAGCGCTGGCGGCGGCGCCCGTAGCGTTCGAGCGCGATCATGCCGACGACGATCGCGAGCATCGCGAGTGCGATCTGCGCGGCGCCGGCGAGGTCGGAGCGCGTGATCCACGTCGTGTAGACGGACACGGTCAGCGTCTGCACACCGAGGAATTCCGACGCGCCGATATCGTTCAGCGTTTCGAGCAGCGCGAGGCTCACGCCCACCGCGATCGCCGGCCGCGCGAGCGGCACGACGACGCGCCAGAACGTGGCGATGCGTCCCGCGCCGAGCGTGCGCGCGGCTTCGAGCAGGCTCGCGGACTGCGTGACGAACATCGCGCGCGTGCTCAGGTAAACATAGGGATACAGCACGAAGCCGAGCACGAAGATCGCGCCGGGCAGCGAACGCAGGTCGGGCAGGCGGAACTGGCGCGGGCTGTCGAAGCCGAGCAGCCAGCGGACCGCGCCCTGTACCGGGCCGATCGGGTGCAGCAGGTCGAGATAGGCGAACGCGACGATGTAGGTGGGAACCGCGAGCGGCAGCAGCAGCGCCCACGTCAGCATCCGGCGGCCGGGAAAGTCGTACGCGGTGACGAGCCACGCGCAGCCCGTGCCGACGATCGACACGATCGCGCCGACGCCCGCGAGCAGCAGCAGCGTATTGACGAGTGCCTGCGGCAGCACGAATTCGGCGAGATGGTGCCAGTGCGCGAGATCGGCGTCGAACGCGGCGGCCACGAGCACCGCAAGCGGCGCCGCGACCGCCGCGGCGATCGCCAGCGCCGCGAGCAGCCACAGGCTGCCCGCGCGCGGCAACACGCGCGGCCGGCGGGGCGGGCGGCGCGCGGCGCCGGCGGTTGTTGCGTCAGTTGTCAAAACCGACCTTGTCGACCAACTGGCTCGCCTGCTTGCGATGCTTCGCGATGTCCGCCAGCGGCAGCGGGTCGATCTTCAGCGTGCCGAAGCTGGCGATCACCGGGTCGAGCTTCACGTTCGCGCGCACCGGGTATTCGTAGTTCGCCTGCGCGTACAGCGCCTGCGCTTCCGGCGACACGAGGTACTCGAGCAGTTTCACCGCGTTGGCCTTGTGCGGCGCGTGCTTCGCGACCGTCGCGCCGCTGATGTTCACGTGCGTGCCGCCGCTCTTCGCGTTCGCGAACGTCGGCCGCACGACCTTGATCGCGTCGCCCCACTTGCGCGCGTCGCTGCCGGGCTCCGCGTTCTTCATGTGACCGACGTAGTAAGCGTTCGCGAGGCCGACGTCGCAGATGCCGCCGAGGATGTCGCGCGCGACGTCGCGGTCGCCGCCCGTTGCCTTGCGCGCGAGGTTCGCCTTCACGCCGCGCAGCCACTTCTCGGTCGCCGCTTCGCCATCGTGCGCGATCATCGCCGCGACGAGCGCCGTGTTGTACGGGTGCTGGCCCGAGCGGATGCAGACCTTGCCCTTCCATTTCGGATCGGCGAGATCCTCGTAGCGGAACGCGTCGACCTTCAGGTCCTTCTCGACGTACAGCACGCGATCGCGCAGCGACAGCGCGTACCAGTCGCCGTTCGCGCCGCGCAGGTTCGCGGGAATCGCGTCGTCGAGCGCCTTCGAGCGCACCGGCTGCGTGAGCCCGCCGTCGACGAGATCGAGCAGGTTGCCGACGTCGACCGTCATCAGCACGTCGGCCGGCGACTGCGCGCCTTCCGCCTTCACCCGCTCGAGCAGGCCGTCCTTCACGAACACGGTATTGACCTTGACGCCGCTCTGCTTCGTGAATGCGTCGATGAGCGGCTGGATCAGCTTAGGTTCGCGAGTGGTGTACAGGCTCACTTCCTCGGCCGCTTGGGCCGGCGGCGCGAATGCGGCGGCGGCAAGGGCGAGGGCGCCGGCAAGCGGCAGCAGGCGGGTGCGCGGATTCGACATGAAGACTCCGGAAGGGGCAGGTGGAAGATGGGGGCGTTCCGGAGCGCGCCTGCCGCCCGAGCGATCCGAAACATTACAAAATGAAAGACTCGAGATTCTAGATCGAAATGGGAACGATTATCAAATGAAAGCTTGCGATGGGCGCGGGGAGGACGGGGAAGGGGGACCGGAAACGGCGCGTCGCAGCGGGCGCGCAAGCGCGTAGAATGCCCGCTTCGATGAATTTGACGGAGTCGCCCCGACCATGAACGATCAGCGCAAGAAGAATCCTGTCCGCAACGTGAGCATCCTGATCGTCGTGGCCGTGCTGCTCGTGATCGGGACGATCCTGTACAACGCGATTTCGCAGAAGCACGCGTACGACGAGGCCCATCCGGCCGAGGCCGCGAGCGCGGCGTCGCACTGACGTGCCGATGCGCGGCCCGGCGGGCCGCGCCCGCAGGTGCATGCGAAGGGGAGGCATCCCCGGCTGCTGGCGCGCTGGATGCCGCGCGGAGCCGGGCGAGAAGCGGGCGCCGGAACCGGCGCGTCGCGTAGGCAGGTCAGTCGTGCGTCAACGTGACGCAGGGGCGAACTTCGGGCGGATTCGTGCGTAGAACACGACCGCGAGCAGCGCGAGCCAGGCCGCGCCGACGACCAGCGCGACGCGCGTGTCCTCGAACCAGCCGAGCATCACGATCACGAAGCCCATGAACGCGATCGTCAGTGCCGGCGCGACCGGCCACAACGGCACCTTGAACTTCAGCGCCGCGACTTCGGCGCTCGACAGCCGGCGGCGCATCGCGACCTGCGACAGCAGGATCATCAGCCACACCCACACGGTGGCGAACGTCGCGATCGCCGCGACCATCAGGAACACGTCCTTCGGCATCAGGTAGTTGAGCAGCACGCCGACGAGCAGCGCGACCGCCATCACGAGCACCGTGACCCACGGCACACCGTGCCGCGACGTCGTCATCAGCACGGCCGGCGCCTGGCCCTGGCGCGCCATCCCGAACATCATCCGGCCCGCGCCGAAGATGTCGCTGTTGATCGCGGAGATCGCCGCGCTGATCACGACGAGATTCAGGATCGTCGCGGCCGACTTCACGCCGAGCGCCGAGAAGATCTGCACGAACGGGCTGCCGTCGTTGCCGACACCCGTCCACGGGCTGATCGACATCAGCACGACCATCGTCAGCACGTAGAACAGCAGGATGCGCGCGGGCACCGCGTTGATCGCGCGCGGAATCACGCGCTCCGGGTCCTTCGCCTCGCCTGCGCTCATGCCGATCACCTCGATCCCGCCGTACGCGAAGATCACGACCGACAGCGACGCGATCAGCCCGCCGACGCCGTTCGGCAGGAAGCCGCCGTGGTTCCACAGGTTCGCGAACGTCGGCACGTCGGCCGAGTGGCCGAAGTGCATGCCGGTCAGCAGGATCGCGACGCCGCCGCCGATCATCGCAATGATCGCGCCGACCTTGATGATCGACAGCCAGAACTCGAGCTCGCCGAACACCTTCACGTGGCACAGGTTCAGCCCGCAGATGATCGCGACCACGCCGAGCACCCAGATCCATTGCGGGACATCCGGAAACCAGAAGCCCATGTAGATGCCGAACGCGGTGATGTCGGCGATCGCGACGATCACCATTTCGAGCGTGTAGGTCCAGCCGGTGACGAATCCGGCGAACGGGCCGAGGTTCTCGGTCGCGTAGTGGCCGAACGAGCCGGCGACGGGTTCGCGCACGGCCATCTCGCCGAGCGCGCGCATCACCATGTAGACGGCCGCGCCGCCCAGGATGTACGCCAGGATCACGGGCGGGCCCGCGAGCTGGATCGCGGACGCCGACCCGTAGAACAGGCCCGTGCCGATCGCCGAACCCAGCGCGAGAAAGCGGATGTGCCGCGCGCTCAGGTGGCGCTGCAAGTTTTTCATCGTGTCTCCGATATCGTTATGCGACGGACCGGGCGAGCGGAGCCGGTCCGATTGGCTCAAGTTGTCTATACAACTTAAATGTGAACGAATGATAACAAGCCGGGCCGGGTGACCGGAATCGGGTATTCCCTGACTGGCGCGACGGGCGCAATGGGGGGCTGGGCGGTCGCGCCTCGAGGGCGCGGGCCGCGTGGAACGGACGGGTCATGCTTCGGGGATCGCTGAATCGGGGAGCGCCGGGGCCGATCCGCGGCATGCGCGGGCCGGCCACCGGCGGGGTAAAGCCTGGTCAGGCGGGCAGGCGGATCACGCTCGCATCCTTGCGGATCAGCAGCGACGACGCCAGCATCTGTTTGCACTGGTGCGCGAGCACCTTCAGGTCGTGCGTGAGCTCGGCTCCCACCGCATCGGATTTCTCCGCGGACACGACCATCGCGTCGAGGTCGCGCGTGATCTGCTTCGACGTGTCGAGCTGGTCGGCGGGCGGCGGCTCGCCCGCCTCGGCCTTCTCGAGATTGTCGAGCACCGCGGCGAGGCCGCGATGCAGCGCGTCGTCGTGGAGGAGGCTGCCGTCGGCCGCGCAGGCCGTGCGGATCAGCGGCGCGGCGGCCGTGATCTGCGCGCCGAGCACGTGCGTCTGCACGAGCAGGTCGTTCAGTTCGGGCACGAAGCGCTGGTGCGCCTTCGGCTCGATCATCATCCGCTGGAACGCCTGCCCGAGATTCGCGAACGCGATGTGCACGTCCTTGCGCGCGAGGCGGTAGCGGTAGTCGTCGTCGAGGGCCGTGGCCGGCGTCTCGATGGCCGCGGCGACCACCGGCACGACGGCCGCGCCGTCGGCGGCCGGCACCGGCGGCGGCGACATGCCGCGCCCCGCGCGCCACACGGCCTCGAAATACTTGCGGGTGGCGGTGAGCATGTCGGCGACCTGCTTGCCCATCAGCCGGTATTCCCAGTACGGGAACAGCCGGCTCGCGGCGATCGCGATCATGCAGCCGACCACCGTGTCGATTGCGCGCTCGCCGATGATCCGCATGCTGCCCGGCGCGAGCAGGTGGAACATCAGCAGCACGTACGACGACGTGAACACGACGCTCGCCGCGTAGTTGAACAGCAGCAGGCTGTAGCTCATCACCATCGACCCGAACATGATCGCGATCAGCAGGTGCGTATCCTTGACCGTGTAGATCAGCGCGACGCTCGCCGCGCAGCCGATCAGCGTACCGACGATACGCGCCGTGTTGCGCTGCTTGGTCAGCGAGTAGCCGGGCTTCAGGATGATGATGGTGGTCATCACGATCCAGTACGCGTTCGTGAGCGGCAGCAGCCGGCCGATCCAGAAGCCGACCGCCACGGCGATCGTCACGCGCAGCGCATGGCGAAAGCTCGGCGAGCGCATGTTCAGGTTCGAGAAGATCAGCAGCGGCGACATGCGGCGGCGCTGCAGGAAGCGCGTGAGCGCCTTGTCGATCTTCAGTTCGGTTTGCTGCGGATCGGCGCGGCCCGACAGGTTGCGGCGCATCCGGTCGATCAGGCGCGTCGCGCTCCAGATGCGCCGGAATGTGGCCAGCACGGCCGCATACGCTTCCGCGTTGGTGGCCGGGAAGTTCTTCTTGCGCATCAGCTCGATCTCGTACTCGATCGCGCGCAGCTCGGCCTTCACGCTGATGTGCGAATGCGGCGCGCGGTTTTCGAGCACCGAGAGGCCGACCTCCTCGAGATCGGCGGCGGCCTTGCGGATCAGGTCGCGATAGAAAATGATCAGGTCCGAGCCGCCGAACGTATTGCGCACCAGCGGGTAGTCGGTGTGCGCGCCGACGAACAGCTCGTGCAGGTCGACGCTGTTGATGAACAGGTTGTACATCGTCGTGCGGGCGGGGTCGAGCTTGCCGCGCCGCAGCTTCGGCAGGTTGCGCAGCACGATGTCGCGCGCGGTTTCCTGCGTTTCGACCGCCGTGATCTGCTTCGCGACGAGATTGCGGTAGCACTCGTCGAGGTCGGCATCGAGATCGTAGAACTGCGCGCGCGCGAGCAGGTAGTCGGCGCACGCGAACAGGCTCTCGGCCAGCGCCTGCTGCTCGATCCGGCGCGCCTGCCATTGCGACACGAGCGTGGCCCAGTACGTGTACCAGAGGCCGCCCGCGAGAATCCAGCCGGCGTTGATGAACGCCTGCAGCGGCGTGAACTTCTCCTCGAGCGTCATCACCATCATGAACAGCGTCGCGAAGCTGATCTGCGGCCAGCGGTTGCCGTAGACGACGATCAGCGACAGCACGAAGGTGAGCGGCACGATGGTGAGCCACAGCACGAAGATGTTCGGTGTCGCGAGGCCGGTGGCGAGCGCGGCCAGAAAACCGATCACGCTGCAAGCGAGCATTTCGTTGTGCTTGTACTTGAGCGGGCCCGGCATGTCGACGACGCAGGCGCCGAGCGCGCCCGTCGAGATCGTGAAGCCGAGCTCCCGGTTGTGAAACACGATCAGGCACAGCACGGCCGGCAGCGAGACGCCGACCGCGATCCGCAGGCCGCCGAAAAAGTACTGGCTGTAGAAAAACTTTCTGATTTCGACCGAATAGCGCATCGATGGGCTGAATAGCAGACGAAGACGCCCGGGGGCGGCATCTTGACTGGCGACGAGTCTATCGTATTTCGCGGTCCGTAAAACCTGGCTTTCCGGACGAGGTTCGCGACGGCGGCCCATTTGCTATCCTTGGTGATCCTGTTCGCCCGGCCCGGCCGGCGCGAGGTTCCGACGCCTGCCTCATGCTCCATCTCTTCTATTCGAACCGTCACGAAACGCTGGCCGATGCGCTGCTCGAGGATCTGGCCGCGTTCCCGGCCCGCAATGGCCCGTGGGCGCCGCAACAGGTCATCGTGCCGAGCGCGGCGCTGCGCCGCCGTCTCGAGCTCGACATCGCCGCGCGCAACGGCGTGTGCGCGAACGTCGAGTTCACGTATCTCGCCCAATGGCTGTGGGCGCAGATCGGCCGCGTGCTGACGGTCCCAGCGCGTTCGCCGTTCGCACCCGATCGCCTCGTGTGGCGCTGCTACCGGCTGTTTGCACAGGCGAACGACGGTGCGCCGTGGCTCGCGTCGCCGCGGCTGGCCGCGTATCTGTCCGCGTCGGACGATGCGATGCGCTACGAGCTGGCGCACCGCGTCGCGGCCGTGCTCGATCATTACCTGACTTATCGTCCCGAATGGCTGGCCGCATGGCAGGCCGGCGAGTCCGTGCTCGCGGGCGACGGCGCGCCGCGCGGGATCAGCGACGCCGCGCGCGACGACGAACGCTGGCAGGCCGCGCTGTGGCGCGCGCTGCTCGCCGAGCTGAGCGACAGCGGCACGCCGCCGGCGCACCGTTTCCTCGTCGAGGCGCGCCATCTCGATCCCGACGCCATCGCGCGCGCGGACTGGCCGGAATCGGTCAGCGTGTTCGCGCTGCCGACGATGCCGCCGCTGCACGTCGCGTTGCTGCGCGAGCTGTCGCGCTGGATCGACGTGCGCGTGTATGCGCTGAACCCGTGCCGCGAGTTCTGGTTCGACATCGTGACCGCCGCGCATGCCGAGGCGCTCGATGCGGCCGGGCGGCTCGACTACCAGGAAGTCGGCCATCCGCTGCTCGCCGAATGGGGCCGGCAGACCCAGGCGCAGCTGCACATGCTGCACGAGCTGACTGAAAGCGCCGCGTCGGGCGACGCGTCGCGTTTCGTCGAGAATCCCGCGCCGACGTGGCTCGCGCGCGTGCAGAACGCGATCCTCGAACTGCAGCCGGAGGCCGAAATCGGCGATACGCCGGCCGAGCGCGGGATCGAGGTGCACGTGTGCCACAGCCTCGCGCGCCAGCTCGAGGTGCTGCACGACCGGCTGCTCGCGTGGTTCGACGCCGACGCGAGCCTGCAACCGTCCGACGTGCTCGTCGCGGTGGCCGATCTCGCTGCGGCCGGGCCGCTGATCGACGCCGTGTTCGGCACGGCCGGCGCCGGCGGCTCGCGTGTGCCTTACCGGATCACCGGCCTGCCGCCATCGCAGGCGAACCCGGTCGCGCGCGTGCTGCTCGACTGGCTCGCGTTGCCGGAGCGGCAGGTCGGCGCGCCCGAACTGGTCGAATGGCTGCGCGTCGATGCGGTGGCGGCGCGCTACGGTATCGATGCGGCGGCGCTGGAGACGGTGCAGACCTGGCTCGCGGCCGCCGGCGCGCGGCGCGGGCTGTCGCCGCTCGCGAGCGACGACGCGGCCGTGCCGTCGCCGCGCCATACGTTCTCCGATGCGCTCGCGCGGCTCTTTCTCGGTTATGCGATGCCGGAAGGCGCGGCGCCGGTCGGCGCGTGGCTGCCGATCGAGGCGGCCACCGGCAGCGAGGCCGAACTGCTCGGCCGGCTCGCACGCTTCACCGACGATCTCGACGGCTTCGCGCGGCGGCTGGCCGAATCGCATACGCCGCAAGGCTGGAGCGAGCTGTTCGCCGATACGCTCGCGCGGTTCTTCGATTCGGGCGCCGCGTATGCGGACGCGCTTGCGGGCGTGCGCGATGCGCTCGACGCGATGCTGGCCGCGATGACGGAGGGCGCGCCCGACGAGGCGTTGCCGGCGGCCGTCGTCCGGGCGGGGCTGGCCGCCGCGCTCGACGATCCGGCGCGCGGCGGCGTGCCGTGGGGCGGCGTCACGTTCTCGTCGCTGACGAGCCTGCGCGGCCTGCCTTATCGCGTCGTCTGCCTGCTCGGGATGGACGATGGCGTGCTGCCGAGCCTCGCGCGTGCCGACGAATTCGATCTGATGGCCGTGTTGCCGAAGCTCGGCGACCGGCAGCGCCGCGACGACGAGCGCAACCTGTTTCTCGACCTGCTGCTCGCCGCGCGCGACCGGCTGATGATCGCGTACACCGGCCGCAGCATTCGCGACAACGCGCCGTTGCCGCCCGCGGCACTCGTTGACGAACTGCTCGACCATCTCGCGCTCGTCACGGCCGGGCCCGACGCGGCACCGGACGCGGTCGATGCCGCGCGGCGTGCATTCGTCGTCGAGCATCCGCTGCAACCGTTCGCGGCCGCCTATTTCCAGCCCGGCAGCGAACTCGTTTCCTTCGACGCCGAGCGTGCGACGCTCGCGACGTTGCTGGCCGCCGAGGCGTCGCGCGACGGGCCGCGCGAGCTGCCGTTCTTCGCGCAGCCGCTGCCGGCCGAACCGGTCGAGCCTGTCGCATTCAGCGAATTCGAACGCTTCTGGCGGCATCCCGCACGTGCGCTGCTGCGCGCGCGGCTCGGCATCGTGCTTGCCGACGCGCAGGCCGAACTGCTCGACACCGAGCCGTTCGCACTCGACTTTGCCGGTAGCGATGCGCTCGCCGAGCGCGTGCTGCCGCTGCTGATCGAGTCGGACGAGGGCGGCGTGCTCGATCACGCGCTGCGCATTGCGGACGCGAGCCCCGAACTGCCGGGCGGTGCGACAGGTGCCGTGTGGCGCGACCAAGCGCTCGGTTCGATGACGCAGCTTGCGTCGAACGTGCGCCGCGCGCTGGCCGACGGGATGGAGCGGCGGCCGTTCACGCTCACCATCGTGCCGGCCTGGCCGGACACCGAACAGGCGCTGTTCGGCACCGACGACGCGCTGCTGTCGGGCGACGCACTGAGCGCGCCGTTCGACCTGCACGGCACGCTGAACCGGCTCACGCCGGCCGGGCAGATCATCTATCGCTATGCACGGCCGAGTGCGCGTGACTACCTGTCCGCGTGGCTCGCGCATCTCGTCTACTGCGCGGTGGACCCTGACGGCACGCGCCGCACGCTGTGGTTCGGCAGCGGCGGTGCGTTCGAGCTGACGCCCGTCGCGGCGCCGCTCGAGCAGCTCGCGCCGCTGGCCGCGCTGTTTCGCGCGGGGCGGCGCATGCCGCTGCGCTTTTTCCCGCGCAGCGCGTGGGCGAGGGTGTCCGACGGCGAGGCGAAGGCCGCGAGCGTCTGGATCAACGAGCGGGTCGTGAGCGAAGCCGACGATCCGGCCATCGCGATCGCGTGGCGCGGCGCGCATGCATCGCTCGACGAGCCGTTCGGCACGCTCGCGCGGCTCGTGTTCGATCCGCTCGTCGCGCATCTGAAGGAGGTCGCATGAGCGCCGTGTCACAGCCGCAGCAGGCGCTCGAACTCGACGTGTTCGCGTGCCCGCTCGACGGTGTCAACCAGATCGAGGCGTCGGCCGGTACCGGCAAGACCTGGAACATCTGCGCGCTGTATGTGCGCCTGCTGCTGGAGAAGGATCTCGGTGCGGATGAAATCCTCGTCGTGACCTTCACGAAAGCGGCGACCGCCGAGCTGCACGAGCGGATTCGCGGTCGCCTCGCGCAGCTTGCGCATGCGCTCGACACCGGTGACGACGGCGGCGATCCGTTCATCGAGCGTCTACTCGAAACCACACTCGGCGAAGACGGCGCGCTCGATCCCGAAACGGCCGCGAAGCGGATCCGGCGTGCGCTGCGCGCGTTCGACCAGGCCGCGATCCATACGATTCACGCGTTCTGCCAGCGCGCGCTGCAGGAAGCGCCGTTCGCGGCGGCGATGCCGTTCGCGTTTGACATGGAGGCCGACGACGCGTCGCTACGCTTCGAGCTCGCAGCGGATTTCTGGCGCACGCGCGTCGAGCCGGCGGCCGCGCGCTGGCCGGGCTTCGCGACCTGGCTCGTCGAATCGGGCGCCGGCCCGGCCGCGCTCGATGCGCAGCTCGCGCGCCGGCTGAAGAAGCCGCTCGCCGCGCTGCGCTGGGACGGCGTGACCGAGCCGGACGAATCGGCCGAGGCGGCGGCTGCCGAATGCTTCGCCGAGGCCGAACGGATGTGGGCGGCCGAGCGCGAAGCGATCGATGCGTTGCTGCGCACCGCGCAGCCCGCGCTCAACCAGCGCTCGCACAAACCCGAAGCGGTTGCCGATGCGCTGGCCGCATGGGCCGCGCATTTCGCGCAGGGCGACGCGACGGCTGCGCTGCCGAAGGCCGCGCTGAAGCTCACGCGCACCGCGCTCGTGAAGGCCACGAAAAAAGGCGGCGCGACGCCCGAACACGCGTTCTTCGACGTGGCCGACGCGCTCGAAGCGGCTGTGGCGGCGGCCGAGGCCGCGCAGCGCGCGCGCTGGCTCGCGCTGATCGCCGAATGGCTCGACATGGCGCCGGGCGAGCTGGCCGAGCGCAAGCGCACGCGGCGCGTCGTCTCGTTCGACGATCTGCTCGCGAACCTGTACCACGCGCTGCATGCGCATCCGTGGCTCGCCGAGACGCTGCGCGCGCGCTATCCGGCCGCGCTGATCGACGAGTTCCAGGATACCGACCCGCTGCAGTTCGCGATCTTCGACCGGATCTTCGCGCCGGGCGGCCCGCTGTTTCTGGTCGGCGATCCGAAGCAGGCGATCTACAGCTTCCGCGCGGCCGATCTGCATACCTATCTTGCCGCGCGCGCACGGGCGAGCGCGTGCTACACGCTCGCGGTCAACCAGCGGTCGACGCCCGCGATCGTCGATGCGTGCAACCGCTTCTTCATGTCGAATCCGCGCGCGTTCGTGCTCGAAGGGCTCGACTACTACGCGGTGCGTGCCGGCACGCGCGTGCGCGCGCCGTTCGTCGACGCAACCGATCCGGGCCCGGCAGGCGACTTCCGGGTATGGGCGTTGCCCGGTGGCGAAGGCACGTTGCTCAAGCGTGATGCGCAGGCACAGGCCGCGCAGGCCTGTGCCGCCGAGATCGCGCGGCTGATGCGCGGCGCGCGCGAAGGGCGCGTGCGGCTCGGCGAGACACCGCTGTCGCCGGGCCACATTGCGGTGCTCGTGCAGACGCACCGGCAGGGCAGTCTCGTGAAGCGCGTGCTGTCGACGTGGGGCATCGGCAGCGTCGAACTGGCGCAGGCTTCGGTGTTCTCGACCCATGACGCCGAGCAGCTCGAACGCGTGCTGGCGGCGATCGATGCACCGGGCGACCTGCGGCGCTTGCGCGCGGCGCTCGCATCCGACTGGTTCGGCCTCGATGCCGGTGCGCTGTGGCGGATGGAGCAGGGCGACGGCGATGCGCAACGGGAAGCATCGGCGGCGGACAGCGCCGACGCGATGAGCTGGGTCGAGCGCTTCTCGCGGTATCGGCTGTTGTGGCGCGAACGCGGCTTCGCGGTGATGTGGCGCACGTTCACGCGGGAGCTGCGGATTGCCGAGCGGCTGATGGCCGGCGCGGACGGCGAGCGCCGCGTGACCGACATCAACCATCTGGCCGAACTGACGCAGGCACGCGCGTCCGCGCAGCCGGGCATCGCGCCGACGCTGCGCTGGCTCGCCGCACAACGGCTCGACGGCGGCGGCGAGGAAGCCCAGCTGCGGCTCGAATCCGATCGCAACCTCGTGCAGATCGTCACCGTGCACAAGTCGAAAGGCCTCGAATACGCGATCGTGTTCTGTCCGTTCCTGAACGACGGCGGGTTGCGCGAGCCGCCCGCGTCCGCGTTGCCCGATGCGCGCGAGTATCACGACGATGCGGGCGACGCGGTGCTGCATTACGGGTGCGACGACGAGGCAGCCGAGCATGCGGCGCGGCAGGCGCTGCGCGAGCAGGCGGCGGAACGCGCGCGGCTCGTCTACGTGGCGCTCACGCGCGCGGTCTATCGCTGCTATGTCGTCGCCGGGTCATACCTGTCGTCGCGCTCGACGCGAGAATCACGGCGTAGCGTGCTCAACTGGCTCGTCGCGGGCGCCGGCCAGTCGTTCGATGCATGGCTCGACGAGCCGCCCGACGAAGCCGCGCTCGATGCGGCGTGGCAGGCGCTCGCGGGTGGCCCCGTAAGCGTCGCGCCGTTGCCGTCGCCCGTGTGCCCCGAGCGTTTGGCGGCCGGGCACGACGCGTCGCAGACGCTCGCGGCGCGCCAGGCGACGCGCGTGCTGCGCGATGCGTGGCGGATGGCCAGCTTCAGTTCGCTGACCGCGTCGATGGCGCGCGAGGAGGCGGGTGTCGCGGCCGTGCCCGACGACGAGCTGCGGCCCGATCACGATGCGCTTGCCGCGGTGGCGCCGGATGGCGAGTGGCTATTGGCGGATACGGTCGCGCCCGAGCCGCCGGACGACGATATCCTCGTGTTCCCGCGCGGCGCGGCGGCCGGCGAGTGCCTGCACCGCCTGTTCGAACTCAGCCGCTTCACCGAGCCCGAGTCGTGGCCCAGGGCCGCGCTCGGCGCGCTGCACGACCGGCCGGTCGAGGCCGTGCCCGAGCTGGCCGCGCGCCTGCCGGCCATGATGGTGCAGCTGGTCGACGATGTCGTGCGCACCGAGCTCGTGCCGGGCATGCGGCTCGCCGATCTCGATCCCGCGAAGCGGCTCGACGAAATGGGTTTCCTGTTCCCGGCGCCCGCGCTCGACCTGATGGCGCTGCGCCGCCTGCTGGTCGCGCACGGCTACCCGGACGTTGCACTGGAGGCGGGCATGCTCGCCGGTTTCATCAAGGGTTTCATCGACATGATCGTCGAACACGACGGCCGCTTCTGGATCGTCGACTGGAAGTCGAACCATCTCGGCACGACGCCGGACGCCTATGGCCCGCGCGCGCTCGACGTCGCGATGGCCGATCACGCGTATCACCTGCAGGCGCTGCTCTATACGGTCGCACTGCACCGCTACCTGCGCGGGCGGCTGCCCGACTATGACTACGACACGCATGTCGCGGGCTACCTGTACCTGTTCGTGCGTGGTGTACGGCCCGGCTGGCGCAGCGACGGCAAACCGGCCGGCGTGCATGCGCGGCGGCCCGAGCGCGCGCTCGTCGACGCACTCGACCGGATGATGGATGGGGGCCGCGCATGAACGCGCAGGACGACACGCTCGAATTTACCGGCGGCCTCGTCGCGCGCCTGCCCGAACCTGCCGATTTCGGTATCGCACTCGCGGAAGGGTTTGCGCGTCGCATCGGCGACCTTTCCCGCCGTGCCGGCGCACCGGCCGTGGCCGCGCGCTGGGCCGCGCGCGCCGCTTTCGCGACGAGTCGTGCGACCGCGGGCGGCCACGTGTGCGTCGCGCTCGGCGCGCTCGCGCAGCGCTACGAAGCACCGCTCGACGAAGTCCGCTCGGCGCTTGCCGCGAGCGGCGTGGTCGCGTTCGGCACGCTCGCACGCGGCGACGAGCGGCCGCTGATCGTCGACCGCCACGACCACCTGTACCTGTCGCGCTATTTCGACTACGAACGGCGGCTTGCCGATGCGCTCGTCGCGCAGGCCGGCGTGGCCGCGCCGGACGACGGTCTCGCGCCCAACCGGTTGCGCGACAGCCTCGCGCGCTACTTCGGGCCGGCAACCGGCGAAGTCGACTGGCAGCGCGTCGCGGCGATCGTCGCGCTGACGGGCCGCGTGACGATCGTCAGCGGCGGCCCGGGCACGGGCAAGACGACGACCGTCGTCGGCGTGCTGGCCTGTCTGCTCGACGCGCATCCGGGGCTGCGCGTCGCGCTGGCCGCGCCGACCGGCAAGGCCGCGCAGCGGATGCAGGAAGCGCTGCACGCACGGGCCGGCGACCTGCCGCCCGAACTCGCGGCGCGCCTGCCGGAGACGTCGTTCACGCTGCACCGGCTGCTGGGCGGCGGCGGGGCGGCCGGCTTCCGGCATCATCGCGACAATCCGCTGCCGTACGACCTGATCGTCGTCGACGAGGCGTCGATGATCGACGTCGCGCTCGCCGCGCATCTGCTCGATGCGCTCGCGCCGGGTGCGCGGCTCGTGCTGCTCGGTGACAAGGACCAACTGGCCGCGGTCGAGGCGGGCGCCGTGTTCGCAGAGTTGAGCGCGCGGCCGGCGTTTACCGCCGCGGCGCGCACGCGCATCGCGCAGGCGCTAGGCATCGACGAGGCGGCATTCGTTGCGGCGCTGCCAGTGCAGGACGAAGCCGCGACCGCAGCGATTCCGGCTGCTGATCCGGTTTCCGCCGCAGCCCGGGCGCCGGCGCCTGCCGCGGCCGCTACGCGCAAACCGGCGTCGCGACGGAAAGTCGATGAGCGACAGGCATCGCTCTTCGACGACGAACCGCAGGATCACGAAGTTTCGACGACCAGCGTCGCGCCGCCGCCGGCCGCAGGTCCGGTGCTTACCGAAACCGGTGAGCCTGGTGAGGCTGGCGCGACAGGCGACGCCCCTGCGTGGATCGAGGTTGACGAACTTGCGTGGCTCGACGCCGTCGAGCTGCCGCCGTTCGACGCGGGAGACGCGGCGCTTGCGTCGATCACTTCGATATTGCCGGACGAAACGGCCGCCGCGCCAGCCACGCCCGCACCCGCACCGCTCGCCGACTGCGTGGTCTGGCTCGAACGCAATTACCGCTTCGGTCTCGATTCGCCGATCGGGCGGCTGTCGCTCGCGATCCGCAGCGGCGACGTGCAGGCCGCGCTCGACGCGCTGCCCGCCGACGATTCGGCTGCCGCATCATTCCACGACGATGCGGGCGAGTCGCTCGCGTCGACGACGGTCGAGCGGCTCGCGCGGCGCTTCGGTGCTTACCTCGACGCGTTGCGCGACACGCTGGCCGCGTCGGTGCCCGATCCGCTGCCGCTGTTCGACGCGCTCAACCGGTTCCGGATCCTGTGCGCAACCCGCAGCGGCTTGCGCGGCGCGGAGCACGTCAATGCGCTCGTGGCCGCGCACGTGCGCCACGCGGCGCGGGTGCCGCTGGCGGTCGGCGCGCACTGGTTCACGGGGCGGCCGATCATGGTGACGCGCAACGACTATGCGCTCGGGCTGTTCAACGGCGATATCGGCATTGCGCTGCCCGACGCGCACGGCGTGCTGCGCGTGTGGTTCAGGCGTGCGGACGGCACAGCGCGCGCAGTCTCGCCGGCCGCGCTGCCGCCGCACGAAACCGCGTTCGCGCTGACGGTCCACAAATCGCAGGGCTCGGAATTCGACGAAGCCGCGCTCGTGCTGCCGGCGTCGTTCGGCCGCGTGCTCACGCGTGAACTCGTCTATACGGCCGTCACGCGTGCCCGCACACGTGTGCAGGTGATCGGGCCGCGGCGCGTGCTGGCGCAGGCGGTCGCGACGCGTACGCAGCGCGATTCGGGGCTCGCGGCACGCGTCGACGAGGCGCTGGCACGGCGCCGCGGGGAGGCTTCGCGATGATGATCCGCTATACGCTCGATCCGGCCGAAGTCGAATGGACGGCCGTGCGCGCGCAGGGCGCGGGCGGCCAGAACGTGAACAAGGTATCGAGCGCGATCCACCTGCGCTTCGATATCCGCGCGTCGTCGTTGCCGCCCGTCATCAAGGAGCGGCTCCTCGCCCTGTCCGACCAGCGCATCACGCGCGACGGCATCGTCGTGATCAAGTCGCAGGAATATCGCACCCAGGAAAAGAACCGCGAAGCCGCGCTGGCGCGACTCGATGCGTTGATCAGCGGCGTGGCATTCACGCCGCGTGCGCGGGTCGCCACGCGGCCGACGCGTGCGTCGAAGGAGCGGCGGCTCGAGCACAAGTCGCGCCGCAGCATGGTGAAGTCGGGGAGAGGGAAGGTGATCGACTGACGAATCGATGAGGGGCTACGACTAGCGCGCGCGTTGTCTGCCCACCGTCGTGCCGGCTAGCGCATCACGGTCCCGGCGCTGTCGAGCACGAAGTCGACGCAGAACACGACCAGCCGGCTCTGCGCGCGGATTGCAACGGCGGCCGTGTAGCAGTCGCGGCCTTCCGTCAGCGAGAAGTGCGGGCCCATCAGCGCGACGCGTCCGGGCGCGGCGATCGCGCGCTGGAAATACGGGCGCCGCGACCAGTTGCTGTGGGTTTCCGGGAAGAGTGGCGAGAGGCGGGTGAAGCCCGCCTGGCCGTCGTCGGCGCGCGCGCCGATCGACGGCAGGAACTGCTCGCCGGTTTCGTCGGTGACGAACACGCGGCGCGCGGCCGGCACCGCGAACACGCGCTGCGCGGCGTCCTGCAGGTTGCCGCTTGCGGAAAACGCCGCCGCGCCGGACAGCACGAGCCGCTCGATCGCGTCGAAGCCCGGCTGCTCGGCGACGACCGGCGCGTGCCGGCGCGCGATGAAGCGCTGCCACGCGGCGTCGAGCATCGCGGGTGCTGCCGCGCTGGCATGTGCGATCGATGCATCGGGCTGGCCGAACTGGAAACCCTGCACGAAATCGATATCGGCTTCCATCAGCGCCTGCAGCGAGTCGTCGCTCTCGACACCCTCGGCGAGCACCATCGCACCGGCCTGATGCAGCATCGACACGAGGTGATGCATGATGCGGCGATCGTCGGCCGAACCGGTCGAGCGTACGACAAGCGAGCGATCGAGCTTGACGATGTCGGGTCGCGCGCGCCACACGCGGTCGAAGTTCGAGAATCCCGTGCCGAAGTCGTCGATCGCGATCAGGAAGTCGCGATGCTGGATCATGTCGATCGTGCGGGCGAGCGCGGCTTCGTCGCGTGCCGGCTGTTCGATGACTTCCAGCACGATGCGGTTCGGCGGCAGCGAGAAATGCCGGCACAGCGCCTCGACGAATTCGCGCTGCACGAGGCCCGAGTCGAGCACGCGCGGCGTGACGTTCAGGAACAGCCAGCCGTCGCCGATGCCCTGCGCGACGAAGTTGGCCGTATGCAGGCAGCGCGCGAGCCGGTCGAGCAGCAGCGCGTCGGCGTCGGCGCGCGTCTTGTCGAACAGCGCGGTGGGCGAGATCAGTGCGCCGTTCGAATCGACGACGCGCAGCAGCGCTTCGTAACCGACGACCCGCTTGTGCGTGATCGACAGCACGGGCTGGAACACGCTGCGCAACGTCGTGGTGCGATAGGTGGCGACCCAGCCGCCGGGCGTCGGCGTGAGGCTTTCGAGCAGGGAGTCGAGCGAGAGGTCGCGGGCGGGCTTCATGTCAACCGTGCCCGGCAGTGAGCGGCGGAACGGCAGCGCGCCGCCACGCTGAAGCAGTCGTACGCGCCGGCGGACGCGAAAGGACGTGGGACATCGAGACCGCCTTCTGCGGGTAAGTGTTCGAAGTGTAACGGGAACGCGGCCGCTCGCGTATCAGGGAAACTCCAGACGCACGCGGAAATGCAACTGCGGCCGGCGCCGCTCACATGCGCGCCGCGCATGACCGCCGCGTAGCGTCGGGCGTCGCCGCCGCACATGACAATTCGGCGGCATGGCATGGCATGCGCGGTGAGGCGGGCAATCCTGACGGCCGGCAAAAGGCGAGCGAAAGTCGCCGTCAGAGGAATGCCGGCCGCGCTGCCGCACCTCTGCGGGCGCGGCGATGAACGGTCGGCGCCCGGTCGTCAGGCATCACGGCCGCAACGATGGCGGCGCGTGCACCCGAATGAATCGTCAGGTCGCTTCGCCGCTGCGCGGCCGGATCCCGGGAATCCGCTTGATCACGCCGGTCGCGAGCGCGGTGCCGACGAGCACGATCGCGCAGCCTTCGATCATCACGGCCGACACGTGTTCGCCGAGGAACAGCGCGCCCCACAGCAGGCCGAACACGGGGATCACGAACGTCACGGTAATTGCTCGCGCGGGGCCGATGTGCGCGATCAGGTGGAAGAAGATGAAATACGCGATGCCCGTGCAGGCGACGCCCAGGGCGAGCACCGAGCCCCACGCGTGCGCGCCGACCGGCGCGGCCGGCCAGGTGGCGATCGCGAAGGGCAGCAGCAGGACGGTCGAACCGATCATGCTGCCGGTCGCGTTGACGAGCGGATCGACGCCGGTCAACTTGCGTTTCGTGTAGTTGGCCGCGATGCCGTACAGCAGCGTCGCACCGAGCGCCGCTGCGGCGGCGAGGGCGGTCGCGGCGGCGCCCGTTTCGCTATGCGCATTCGCGATCTGGTTCCACACGAGCGTGAGCACGCCGGCGAAACCGATCACGAGGCCGAGCGCGCGCGGCAGCGACAGCTTGTCCTTCAGCCACAGGTAGGCCACGAGCGCGCCCCAGAGCGGCGTCGTCGCGTTGATCACCGACGTCAGGCCGGCCGACAACGTCAGTTCGGCGAACGCGAACAGGCAGAACGGAATGCCCGAGTTCAGTGCGCCGACGACGAACAACGGCCACGCATGACGGCGCAGCCGGGCGCCGAGATCGGCGGGTGTGAAGCGCGTCAGTGCGAAGCCGGCGAGAAACAGCGCGCCGATACCCACCCGCAACGCCATCAGCGGCGCGACGCCGAAATCGACCACGCCGACGCGGATGAACAGGAAGGACGCGCCCCACAGGGCGGCGAGCACGGTCAGCAGGAAAGCGTTCTTGGGTGACATCGATCGGCGAGGGCGGGGACGGGATGCGAGGAATCTTACACCGCGTTACCGCCCCGTCGTTTCATGATCGGATGAAACGACAAGAAACGGCCATTCCGCCGGCTTGCCGCCGGGCGGCGGACGCTCCGCCACGTGCGGCGCGGCCGATCGGATCAGTGATGACGCCAGCCGCCGCGTCCGCCGAAGCCGAAATTGAGCGACAGCGCTGGGCCCCAATAACCGCCCCATGCGGGCGCATAGGCCGGCGCCGGATAGTAGTAGGCGGGGGCCGGATCGACATACACGGGCGCGGGCTGTACCGGCACCGGCGCCGCCGTGTAATAGCCGCCCGGATAGTACCCGTATGGGTAATAGCAGCCGGCAAGCGTCGTGCAGGCAAGTGCCGCGGCGACGAAGGTCCTGTTCATGATGTGTCTCCGGCGGAGCCGGCTATCGGCAGATGCCTGAAGCTTAGGCCGAGTACCGATGACACGGTATGAGAAACGGTAACCGATCATTTCCGGGTGGAGCGGTCGTGCCTGTTGCGGCACGACAGACGAAAACGGCGCTGCCGCACCGCGGAAACGCCGTTGAACTGCCCGGCCTGCGGCGGGGCGACGACGCCCCGCCGGCCGATGTCGGAGTGTTTACTTGCCGACCTGGTTACCGATGATGCCGCCAGCCGCCGCGCCGCCCAGCGTCGACAGCGCGTTACCGCCGATCGCCGCGCCGGCGACGCCGCCGACACCCGCACCGATTGCCGTATCACGCTGGCGTCGCGACATCGAATCGCAGGCCGACAGACTGGCTACTGTCGCGACGAGGAGAGCGTATACCCCAAAACGCCGAATCGAATTCATGATCGTTGTCCTTGTGGTAGTGAACGGAAGGCGCACGACCGGCTGGCGGCCGCGCATGTCCCCAATCTACGCGCCGTCCCGCGCTGCTGCTGTAAGGACTTGTTAAGGCTCGCGCGGTTTCGTAATCAATTGTTTCGCATGGGCCGGCAGGCACGCCGCATGCGCAAAAAAGCCCGCTCGAAAGCGGGCTTCGTGCCTGGCGAGGCGATCCGGCGGGGAGCGCCCGGACCGCGCGTTCGCTTACTGACGGTGATAGATTTCGGCGCCGGTCTTGACGAACTCGACCGCCTTCACTTCCATCCCCTTTTTCAGCGCTTCGGTTTCCGACACACCCTGCTGCGCCGCGAACTCGCGCACGTCCTGCGTGATCTTCATCGAACAGAAGTGCGGGCCGCACATCGAGCAGAAGTGCGCGACCTTCGCCGAATCCTTCGGCAGCGTTTCGTCGTGGAATTCGCGCGCCTTGTCCGGATCGAGGCCGATGTTGAACTGGTCTTCCCAGCGGAACTCGAAGCGCGCCTTCGACAGCGCGTTGTCGCGCACCTGCGCGCCCGGGTGGCCCTTCGCGAGATCGGCGGCGTGCGCGGCGAGCTTGTACGTGATGATGCCTTCCTTCACGTCGTCCTTGTTCGGCAGGCCCAGGTGCTCCTTCGGCGTCACGTAGCAGAGCATCGCGGTGCCGAACCAGCCGATCATCGCGGCGCCGATGCCCGACGTGATGTGGTCGTAGCCCGGTGCGATGTCGGTGGTCAGCGGCCCGAGCGTGTAGAACGGCGCTTCCTTGCACCAGTCGAGCTGGAGATCCATGTTCTCCTTGATCAGCTGCATCGGCACGTGGCCGGGGCCTTCGATCATCACCTGCACGTCGTGCTTCCACGCGATCTGCGTGAGCTCGCCGAGCGTCTTCAGCTCGCCGAGCTGCGCTTCGTCGTTCGCGTCGTAGATCGAGCCGGGGCGCAGGCCGTCGCCGAGCGAGAAGCTCACGTCGTACGCCTTCATGATCTCGCAGATCTCTTCGAAGTGTTCGTACAGGAAGCTTTCCTTGTGGTGCGCGAGGCACCACTTCGCCATGATCGAGCCGCCGCGCGACACGATGCCGGTCATCCGGTTCGCGGTGAGCGGCACGTACTGCAGGCGCACGCCCGCGTGGATCGTGAAGTAGTCGACGCCTTGCTCGGCCTGTTCGATCAGCGTGTCGCGGAAGATTTCCCAGGTGAGATCCTCGGCCTTGCCGTTGACCTTTTCCAGCGCCTGGTAGATCGGCACCGTGCCGATCGGCACCGGGCTGTTGCGGATGATCCACTCGCGCGTTTCATGGATGTGCTTGCCGGTCGACAGGTCCATCACCGTGTCGCCGCCCCAGCGGATCGCCCACGTCATCTTGTCGACTTCCTCGCCGATCGACGACGTGACGGCCGAGTTGCCGATGTTCGCGTTGATCTTCACGAGGAAGTTGCGGCCGATGATCATCGGCTCGGATTCCGGATGGTTGATGTTCGCGGGGATGATCGCGCGGCCGCACGCCACTTCCGAGCGCACGAATTCCGGCGTGATCTCGGCCGGCGCGTTCGCGCCGAAGGCCGCTGCGCCGAACGCCTGGCCCGGGTGCTGGCGGCCCATCATCGCGGCGAGCTTCGCGCCGTTCGGGCCGCTCGCTTTCAGGCTCTCGAGGTACTCGGCGCGGCGCTGGTTCTCGCGGATCGCGATGTATTCCATTTCCGGCGTGATGATGCCCTGACGCGCGTAGTGCATCTGCGTGACGTTCTTGCCGGCCTGGGCGCGGCGCGGGTTACGGTGCAGGCCCGGGAACCGCAGGTCGGCGGTGGCCGGGTCGGCCGCGCGCTCGAGGCCGTACTGGCTCGACAGGCCGTCGAGCACTTCCGTGTCGCCGCGCGCCTCGATCCAGCCCTGGCGCAGCGGGGCCAGGCCCGCGCGGATGTCGATCTTCGCGTCCGGATCGGTATAGGGGCCCGACGTGTCGTACACGTAGATCGGCGGATTCTTTTCGCCGCCGAAGCCGGTCGGCGTGTCGGCCTGCGTGATTTCACGCATCGGCACGCGGATGTCGGGCTGGGAGCCGGTGACATAAACCTTGCGGGAATTCGGCAGCGGGGCGACGGCCGCGGCGTCGACATGAGCGTCGGCGGACAGAAACTTCGGATTGGCGTTCATGCAATCTCCTGTGTGAGCGCCGGACAGGCGCTTCGGCGCTTGCCCGGAGCCCTTGACGTATGTGGGGCTCGAGCTAAGCAGGAGACGAGGCTTGGTGAGGCGGCGGATTTCGTCAGAAGGATGGCGGCGAAATCCGTACGCTTCCCTGCGCTGGCATTATCCAGATCAGGTTCAAAGGGTATTTCTCACCCGCAATGCCGGTTGTTTGACCGGGCGCATTGCAGGACCCCCGCGTTAGCAGGGCACACGATACACTGGCTTGGCGGCGGTTTCAACCGGGAGAGGATCGGCTGCCCCGGTGCGGCCGCAGCATGGCGGGCGGTACGGCGGCCCGTCGAAATGGCAGCGCGCGTCGCCGCCGCATGGCCTCCCGGCTTGGCCGGCCACGGCAAAGCGGTGCAGCATGACGCGCTTTCGCGCAACCTCAAAAAAAATTTCGCAGCGGCTGTCATTTCCCGCGACGTCGTCCGTCTATTCGGCTCCTTAAACCCATGTTGTTTTGGAGAGATGTCATGAAAAAAGTACTGATTGCCGCTTGCGTCGCCGCTTTCGCCACGATCGCCACGGGCGCGTATGCGCAGAACGACACGATGTCGCAGCCGGGTTCGTCGATGTCGAAGGACGCGATGGGCCACGACGCGATGGCCAAGGATGCAATGGGCCACGACGCGATGAAGAAGGACGGCATGAAGAAGCATCCGATGAAGAAAGGCGCGATGAAGAAGGACGAGATGTCGCACGACGAGATGGGCAAGCCGTCGGGCGACAAGATGGCGCCGTCGAACTGACGGAAGCGGACGCGGCGCGGCCGGCGCGTGCGTCGCACGGCGGCCGCGCGCATCTCGTCCCGTCCCGTTGACTCATACCGGGAGTCTTCATCATGCAAACCGTTCCCGCCACCGGCCGCGCGGCCGCCACGCCGCCCGCGCGCCCGATCCATCCGCTGTGGGTGCGCGCGAGCCACTGGCTCAACGCGCTCGCGGCGATCCTGATGGTGCTGTCCGGCTGGCGCATCTACGACGCGTCGCCGATCTATCCGCCGTTCACGTTCCCGCACGGGATCACGATCGGCGGCTGGCTCGGCGGCGCGCTGCAATGGCATTTCGCGGCGATGTGGCTGCTCGTCTTCAACGGGCTGTTCTACCTGACGATGTCGATCGCGACGGGGCGCCTCGCGCGCAAGATGCTGCCCGTCACGCCGGCGTCGATCTGGCGCGACGTCCGTGCCGCGCTGGGCGGGCGGCTGTCGCATGCCGACCTGAGCGTCTACAACGCGGTGCAGCGCGCCGCCTACCTGACCGCGATCGTCGATCTCGTCGTGCTGGTGCTGTCGGGGCTCACGATCTGGAAATCCGTGCAATTCCCGTTGCTGCGCGAATTGTTCGGCGGCTACGACAACGCGCGAGTCGTGCACTTCTGGGCGATGTCGCTGCTCGTCGCATTCATTGCCGTTCACGTCGCGATGGCGCTGCTGGTGCCGCGTTCTCTGCTCGCGATGCTGCGCGGGCGCTGACCCGTCAACTTCGGGTGAAGGAAATCATCATGTCGGAATCCGAATACAAGCGCGACGGTTCGCGCTGGACGCTCGACCGGAAGTCGCTCGAACTCGACGTGCGCCGCGAGCTCGAGATGCCGTCGCGGCGGCTGTTCAACCGGCGCGTGCTGACGCTCGGCGGCCTGACGATGCTGACCGGCTGCACGCTGAAGGACGACGCGTCGGTCAACACGTTCCTCGAGACGGTGTCGCGCATGAACGACCGCGTGCAGGCCTGGCTGTTCAGCGGCGAGCGGCTCGCGCCGACCTACACCGAAGCCGACATCACGCGACCGTTCCCGTTCAACGCGTACTACGGGATCGACGAGGTGCCGCACGTCGACGCGTCGACGTATCGGCTCGTGCTGTCCGGCCGCGTGACGGGCAAGCGCGTGTGGACGCTCGACGAACTGTATGCGCTGCCGCACGAGGAACAGATCACGCGGCATATCTGCGTGGAAGGGTGGAGCGCGATCGGCCGCTGGGGCGGCACGCCGTTCGGCGCGTTTCTCGCTCGCGCCGGCGCCGATACGCGGGCGAAGTACGTCGGCTTCAAGTGCGCGGACGATTACTACGAGAGCATCGACATGCCGACCGCGCTGCATCCGCAGACGCTGCTCGCGTTCGACTACGACGGCCATCGGTTGCCGCCGGAATTCGGCTTCCCGATGAAGCTGCGGATGCCGACCAAGCTCGGCTACAAGAATCCGAAGCACATCATGGAGATCTTCGTGACCGATACGTTTCCGGGCGGCTACTGGGTCGACCAGGGGTACAACTGGTTCGGCGGATCGTGAGCGGTGCGCGGCATGCGGTCGCGGCGCATGCGCGGGCCGCGATGCGTCGGGCAGCGCGGCATCGCACGTGACGCGTCACGCGGATTCGCGCACCTGGAGGTCGACGCGCAGGCCGACGGCCGCCGCCATGTTCACGAGCGCGTCGAGCCCGAACAGGTTGATCTTGCCGCGCATCAGGTCGGAGATGCGCGGCTGCGTGACACCCAGCTGTTTCGCGGCCTGGGCCTGGCTGAGCTCGAGCTGTGCGATGCGCTGCTTGAGCGCGATCATCAGCTCGGATCGCAGCTTCATGTTCTCGGCTTCGGCCGGCTGGCCCTCGATTGCGTCCCAGACGCTCGAATAACGGTCGTTGGTCATCGTTTCCTCTCCATCGTCAGCGCGCGATAGCGCCGGGCGGCCAGTTCGATATCGGCCCTGGTGGTGCGCGCCGATTGCTTCCGGAAGCAGTGCAGCACGTAGACGGCGTCGGCGAATGTCGCGACGTAAATGATCCGGAACGCGCCGCTCGCATCGCGCAGGCGAATTTCCCGCACACCGATGCCGACGGTACGCATCGGCTTCCAGTCGTCGGGCGCGAACCCGCGTTGTACCTGGTCGATCTGGTGGCCGGCTTCGCGTCGCGCGGGCAACGGAAAGCCGCGAAGATCGTCCAGCGCGCTGCCGACGAAAACAACCGGCTTCGGCGGAAGAATGGTTGAATTATACAAAATTTTGTATGGACGGTGTAGGTTTCGAAAGAGGGCCGAGCAGGGCAGGAGGCGCGTGAGCTGACCGTCACGATAAGGGGGAAGCGCTGGCTGGCGTGCAGGACTGGCCGTTCGGCCGATGGCTGACTCGATCGCGACGGATGGGCGTGGAGGGCGGGTCGGATTGATACCCGGCAACGCACGCGTGTCGCATGTCCGGCCCCCGATTTCACCCGCCCGCCGGCCGGGAAATGTCGCGTGGAAACATCATTCGCGATCCTTTCAGACTGGTCCGACGATGCTTTCGAATCCTTGATGCCATAATGCCGAGCGTGCGCAGCCGAAACGGTTGCGCGCGTTTTTTTTGTCCCTCTGCCGCCGCTTGCCGGTTCTCTTTCGTCGCCGTTCGCACTGCCATGTCGTTCCGCACGTTCGCTCTGCCTTCCCGGTCCCGCCAGGGCCGTTTGCCGGCATCGCCGGCGTCTTTCAGCGGAGCACGCGGCGTGACGTGCGGGCGGGCTGCGCAATGACGCCGCTCGACCGTCTCCTCGACTTCTTCGCCCGCTTCTCGTTCCGGATCCGCCTGCCGCAAAGCCGCGGCGGCCGCGTCGCGCTGGCGCTCGTCTTCATCTATTTCGTCTGGGGTTCGACCTACAGCGGCCTGCATTTCGCGCTGCAGTCGTTCCCGCCGCTGCTGCTGTCGGGGCTGCGCAACCTGCTCGGCGGGATCGGCCTGTTCATCTTCGCGCTGCGGCGCAAGCCCGAATGGCCGACGCTGCTCGAAATCCGCAATGCGGGGATCGTCGGCACGATGCTCGTCGCGCTGTCGTCCGGCACGATCGCGCTCGGGATCAGTCTGGTCAGCAGCGGCTCGGCCGCGGTGATGGTGGCCACGGTGCCGCTGTTCGCGACCGTGATCGCCGCGGTTGCCGGGCGGCCCGTCACGAAAGGCGAGTGGTCGGCCGTTGCGCTCGGGATGGTCGGTATCGTCGTGCTGAACTCGGGCGGCGCGGCCGCGCACAATTCGGCGCTCGGCACGATCTGCGTGCTCGCCGGCGCCCTGTTCTGGGCGGGGGGCGCGCATCTCGCGACGCGGCTCAAGCTGCCGTCCGACCTGTTTCTGTCCACGTCGCTGCAGATCGGCCTCGGCGGCATGATCTCGACGCTCGTCGCGTGGCTGGTCGGCGAGCGCGTCGAGCACCTGATGGTGGGGCCGGTGTTCGCGTTCCTGTACCTGATGGTGTTCTGCACGATGGCCGCGTACGTCGCGTACGGCTACCTGATCCGCCACACGAGCCCGATCATCGCGAGTAGCTGCATGTACGTGAACCCGATCGTCGCGGTCGCGCTCGGTGCGCTGCTGCTTGGCGAACCGGTGACGATGGCGACCGTGGTCGCGACCGTCGCGATCCTCGGCAGCGTCGGGCTGTCGTTCGTGTTCGATCCGGCGCGCCGGCCCGCGGCGCGCACGGCGGCTGCCAGTTCGGCGGCCGCGGCAGCCGAGTCGACGGTGGAGGCTTCATCAGTACCCGAACAGATCGCGGTGCCGGATGCGGCGCCGATCCTGGCGCCTTCCGCCGTTGCGCTGGCCGTGCCGACGCCGGCTGCCGTGATGGATCCTGCCGCGGTCATTGATCCGGCACCGGCGTTCGCCACGCCGCCCATCGCTGAACCGGCACCGGCGTTCGCCCCGCCGCCGGCCGCCGAACCGGCCGCCCCCCGCGCCGACGCGTGACGCGGCCGTGGCCGGTCGCGCTCAGTCGCGCCGGCCGCCGCGATGGTGGAACCAGCCCCCGAGCGCGGTGAACACGAGCCCGGTCGTGCACATGCCGATCCAGCCGAACGCGTGCCATGCGGCGACGCCGGCCGACGAGCCGAGTGCGCCGCCGATGAAATAGCACACCATGTACACCGTGTTGACGCGGCTGCGCGCCTCGGGCTTCAGTGCATAGATGCGCGACTGGTTCGAGATCTGCGCGGCCTGCACGCCGACGTCCAGCACGATCACGCCGATCACGAGCCCGACGAGGCTCGAACCCGACAGCGCGAAGATCACGAACGACAGCGCGAGCAGCGCGATCGCCAGCGAGATGATCGCGCGCGGGCCGCGCTTGTCCGCGAAGCGGCCCGCGTATGGTGCCGCGAGCGCGCCCGCCGCGCCGACGATCCCGAACAGGCCGGCCGCCTGTGGGCCGAGATGGAACGGCGCGCCGGCGAGCAGCAGCGTCAGCACGGGCCAGAACGCGCTGAATGCCGCGAACAGCGCGGCACCCGTCAGCGATGCCTCGCGCAGCCCGCGCAATTCGACCGCCAGATGCCACATCGAGCCGAGCAGCTTGCCGTACGACAGCGTCGACGGCGGCGAGCTGCGCGGCAGCCGCAGCACGATCACGGCGGCGAGCGCGACGAGCGCCGCGACCGACGCGGCGAACACCGCGCGCCAGCCGAAATACTCGGCGACGAAGCCGGCGGCCGTCCGCGCGAGCAGGATGCCGAGCAGCAGGCCGCTCATCACGGTGCCGACCGCATGCCCGCGTTCGGCGGGCGGCGCGATTTCGGCGGCGAACGGCACGGCCTGCTGCGCGATGGTCGCGAGAATACCGATCGCGAGGCTCGCGACGGCGAGCACGGCCAGCGACGGCGCGGTGGCCGCGACGATCAGCGCGATCGACAGGCCCGCGATCTGCATCAGGATCAACCCGCGGCGGTCGAAGCGGTCGCCGAGCGGCGCGAGCAGGAACATGCCGGCCGCATAGCCGAGCTGCGTCGCGGTCGGCACCGCGCCGATCCACGAAGCGCCGTCGGGAAACGCCGAGCGGAAGCTGTCGAGCAGCGGCTGGTTGTAATAGATGTTCGCGACGGACACACCGGCGATCGTCGCGAGCAGCAACAGCAGGCTGCGCGAATAGTGGGGCGAGGCGGCGTCGGCCGGACGGTCGGTGGAGGCGGTGGACATGGCTGCGCGAACGGAAGTGGGGCGGCGCAGCGCGCGGCGCACGCGTCGGGTGCGCAGGCGGGCAGGGCGCCGTCGAGGCTGCCGATCATACCGGAGCGACGGGAATCCTGCCGGGCGGGGCAAATCGGCCAAACCGGTGTAACCAGCCGGCCGCTGTCCGTCATCGTGCGTGCGTCGACCCGTCAGTCGACCAGCTCACCCGTCGGTTCATAGAACGGATAAGGCCCGGCCCCTTCATCGACATACACGTGATGCGACGTCATCCCCGTATCGGGCGTATAGCGATGGACCGCGAAGGCCGGCGGTTCGAGCCGGAACGCGGAGGGCGCATCGGTCCGCAGGTCGAATGCGACCTGATGCGCGGGCGACGGCACCGCGGCTGCGAGCGTGCCGCCGAAGCGCGTGAACATCGTGCGATGCACGTGGCCGCACAGCACGCGCTCGACGTTCGGATGGCCGCGCAGCAGCGCGTCGAGTTTCGCGGCGGCGGCCGGCGCGAGGCGCAGCTTGTCCATGTGGCCGATTCCCGACGCGAACGGCGGGTGATGCAGCGCGACGATCACGGGGCGGTCGCGCGCCGCGTCGAGCTGCGCGGCGAGCCAGGCGAGCCGTGCGTCACACAGGTCGCCATGGCTTGCGCCCGGCACTTGCGAATCGAGCGCCAGCACGCGCACCGCGCCGACGTCGAGCGCGTACTGCACGAATTCGCCCGCCTGCAGTTCGGCGCGATCGGCGAACGCGCGGCGCAGCCCGGCGCGGTCGTCGTGATTGCCGATCATCAGGTAGTACGGAATCTCGAGCGCGGCGAGCAGCCCGCGCAGGTTGCCGTACTCGTCATCGTGGCCGAAATCGGTCAGGTCGCCGGTGACGAGCACCGCGTCGGGGCGCGGCACGAGCGCATTCAGTTTTTCGATGCAGCGCGTGAGCGCGGCCGCGGTGTCGACGCGCCGGTACGCGAGCTGTCCCGGACGCTTGATGTGGAGATCGCTGATTTGAGCAAGCAGCATCGTCGTTCCTCGGAATTGTCTGATTGTTGTCGCGGCGTCGTGCGCCGCGGTGGGGTGCTGCATGAATGATGCCGGAATGACGGATCAGGCGCCGAGCGCGATCAGGCCTTCCGGCGCGATCGTGAGGCCGACTGCCGTGCCGCGTGCGAGCGCGATGCGGCCCGGCACGTCGATCACGAGCGCGTCGGGGGCCGCATGCTCGATCGTGAGCCGCGTGCGCTCGCCGAGGAATGCGCACGCACTGACGGCACCGCGCAGCGGCGCCTGGCCGGGATCGGTGAGTTGCGCATCCTCGGGGCGGAAGAACCACTCGTCGGCGGCGTGCGGCGTCGCGATCGCGCCGCCCGTGGTCACCAGCGTGCCGTCGCGCCATTGCCCGGCGAGCCGGTTCAGCGTGCCGATGAACTGCGCGACCGTGCGGTTGGCCGGGTGGTAGTAGATGTCGCGCGGCGTGCCGATCTGTTCGATGCGGCCCGCGCCCATCACGACGATCCGGTCGCCGAGCTCCATCGCTTCGGCCTGGTCGTGCGTCACGTAGACCGTCGTCACGCCGAGTTCGCGCAGCAGCGTATTCATCTCGCGACGCAGCGTGTCGCGCAGCTTCGCGTCGAGCGCGGTCAGCGGCTCGTCGAGCAGCAGCACGCGCGGCCGCACCGCCAGTGCGCGGGCCAGTGCGACGCGCTGGCGCTGGCCGCCCGACAGCTGGTCGATCGGCTTGTCCGCATGCGCGTCGAGCCGCATCATCGCGAGCAACTCGTCGACACGTTCGCGCAGCGCGCGCGGCTCGGTCTTGCGGATCTTCAGCCCGTAGCCGACGTTGCCGCGCACCGTCAGGTTCGGAAACAGCGCGTAGTTCTGGAACACCATGCCGACCTGCCGGCGCTCGATCGGCAGCGCGGTCACGTCGTCATTGCCGAATGCGATCGTGCCGCCGGCGTCCGGCGTGTCGAGGCCCGCGATCAGGCGCAGCGTCGTGGTCTTGCCGCAGCCGGACGGCCCGAGCAGCACGAGCGTTTCGCCCGCGCCGATCGACAGGTCGAGCGGTTCGAGCACGCGCGTGCCGCGGAACGTCTTCGCGCAGCGGGTCAGGGTGATGGGAGTGGAATCGAGTTTCATGTCTGCGAGAAATTCAGCGCGGGCGCTTCTTGAGTGCCCGCGTGCCGGACGGATCGACGCCGAGCCACTGCATCGCGACGAGCAGCGGCAGCGTCATCAGCAGGAACAGGATCGTGTACGCGCTGCCGACTTCGAGACGCAGCGACGCATACGTATCGGCGAGCCCGACCGGCAGCGTCTTGGTGTCGGGCGTATGCAGCATCCACGTGAGGTTGAATTCGCCGATCGACAGCGTGAGCACGGCGAGCGCACCCGCGACGATGCCGGGGCGCAGGTTCGGCAGCACGATCGTGACGAAGCGCGTGACGAACGACGCGCCGAGGCTGGCCGCGCCTTCCTCGAGCGTGCGCAGGTCGGCGCCGGCCGCGACGGCTGCCACCGCGCGCACCATGAACGGCAGCGTGAACACGACGTGGCCGACGACGATGAACCACAGGCTCATCCGGAACGCGGTGAAGCCGCCGTACACGACCAGCAGCGCGAGCGCCGACGCGAGGCCGGGCAGTGCGACCGGCAGCACGAGCGCCTCCTCGATCGCGCGCGCGGCGCGGCTCTTGCTGCGCGCGAGCGCATAGCCGGCCGGCACGCCCACGGCGAGCACGATCGCGAGCGTCGCGAACGCGACGTAGAGCGACAGCGCGACCGAGCCGTGATACTGCTGCCACACCTGTTCGAGCCAGCGCAGCGTGAGGCCGCTCGACAGGCCGCGGAAATAGTTGACGGTGAGGCCCGCGAGCACCGACATCACGACGGGCACGATCAGGAACGCGCACAGCAGCAGCGTGATGCCCCATTGCAGCGCGGCGATCGCGCGCGCGCCGGTGACGCGCGGCGCGCGGCGGGCGACGCCGTTCGCCTGCGCGGGAGCGGGGGCCGGCGAAGGCGACGGCGCGGAAGAGCCGGAAAGCGATTGCATGCGGAAATCCTCAGGCCGCGGCGGCGGCGGTGTGGCCGGTGAAGCGGCGTGCGAGTGCGAGCACGGCCCAGGTGACGATGCCGAGCACGATCGACAGGCCGGCCGCCGTCGCGATGTTCGCGTTCAGCGTGAACTCGGTATAGATCGTCATCGGCAGCACGTTCAGGTCGGTGGCGAGCGTGAACGCGGTGCCGAACGCGCCCATCGCGGTCGCGAAGCAGATCGCGCCGGCCGCGATCAGGCCCGGCGCGAGCGCGGGCAGCACGATGTCGACGAAGATGCGCCACGGCGACGCGCCGAGCGAACGCGCGGCTTCCTCTAGCGACGCGTCGAGCTTGGACGCCGCCGCGATCACGGTGACGATCACGCGCGGAATCGAGAAGTACAGGTAGCCGATGAACAGGCCCGCGACCGAGTATGCGAATACCCACTTGTCGCCGGTGAGCTTCGCGGACAGCATCCCGATCAGCCCCTGCCGGCCGGCGAGCATGATCACCATGAAGCCGACGACGACGCCCGGGAACGCGAGCGGGAACGTGAGCAGCGCGAGCAGCACGCGCTTGCCCGCGAATTCGCGGCGTGCGAGCAGGAGGCCCGAGATCGTCGACAGCACAAGCGTCGCGAGCGTGACGCCCGCGGACAGCGCGATGGTCTCGCCGAGGCTCTTCATGTAGCGGGCATTGCCGAGCAGCGCCGCGTAGTGCGAGAAGAACGCGCCGTCGGCGGACACCTGCACGAGTGCCGCCATCGGCAGCAGCCAGAACGCGGCGAACACCGCGAGCGCCGGCGCGACGAGCGCGACGCGCCAGCGTAGCGGGAAAGTCAGGTCAAGCATCGATGATGTCCGGCTGCTTATTGCATGACTTGCAGGTATTGCTGGCCGAATGCCTGCTGACCGGCTGCCATCTTGCCGAAGTCGACCGGTTTCGCACGCGCATATTCGCTTGCCGGCAGGAACTTCGACGCGATGTCGGCGCCGAGCGCTTGTGCGCGCACCGGGCGCAGGTACGCGTTGGCCCACAGCTTCTGGCCTTCGTCCGACAACACGAAGTCGAGCACCTTCTTGCCGTTCGCGTCGTGCGGGGCGCCCTTCACGAGACTCATCACGTACGGCACCGCGATCGTGCCTTCCTTCGGAATCACGAACTCGACGTTCGCGCTGTCCTTGTACTTCGCGCGATACGCGTCGAAGTCGTAGTCGAGCAGGATCGGAATCTCGCCGGACAGCACGCGCGCATACGCGGTCTGCTTCGGCACGATCGGTGCGTTCGCCTTCAGCTTCCTGAACCAGTCGAGTGCCGGCTTGAAGTTGTCGAGGCTGCCGCCGAGCGCCTGGTTCGCGGCCACCGCGCTCGCATAGCCGACGAACGCACTCGACGGATCGAGATAGCCGACCATGCCCTTGTATTCCGGCTTCAGCAGATCGGCCCACGAACGCGGCACCGGCTTGCCGTCGAGCGCGTCCTTGTTCACGAAGAAGCCGAGCGTGCCCGAATGGATCGCGAACCAGTAGCCTTGCGGGTCCTTCAGGTTCGCGGGGATGTCGTTCCAGTGCGCGGGCTTGTACGGCGCGATCACGCCCTTGTCCTTCGCCTGGAACGCCGACGACACGCCGAGGTAGACGACGTCGGCGACCGGGCTCTTCTGCTCGGCGATCAGCTGCGCGATCGACTGGCCCGAGTTCTTGTTGTCGAACGGCACGCGGATGCCGGTCTTCTGCTTGATCGCCGCGATCTGCGCGGCCCAGTCGGCCCATTCCGGCGGGCAGTTGTAGCAGATCGCCGTTTCATCGGCGTGGGCGGCGGGCGCGCCGGCGAGGAGCGCGGCGCAGGCGAGCGGCGCTGCAAGCGCGCGCAGCAGCGAGGTCAGGCGAAAGGACACGGTAGGTCTCCGGGCGAGGGTGAGGCGCTGGGGTGGTGTGGTGGCGTGCTTGTGTACGTGTGTGGCGGCGCGCGTTCAGGCCTTGCGCAATTGCAGGTCGGTGGCCGGCGGGGCGACCGTCGCGCCGTCGCGCACCACGTGCGGCAGGATCAGCGACGTGCGGTCGATCGCCGCGCCGCCGATGCATTCGACGAGACGCTGCCATGCGTGGCGGCCGATGTCGCGGTTCGGCGTTGCGACGCTCGCGAGCGGCGGCGCGAGCAGTTCACCGATCGCGATCCCGTCGAAGCCGAGCACCGACAGGTCGTCGGGAACCGAGAAGCCCGCGCGGCGCAGGCCGCGCATCACGACCATCGCGAGCAGGTCGTTGCTGCAGAAGAGGGCGGTCGGCCGCGTCGCGTGCGCGGTGAGATGCGCGAGCACCGCGTCGGGCAGCTCGGGCGCGTTGAAGTCGACTTCGACCGGCGGCAGCGTGGCGACGCCGATTTCCTCGAGTGCCTGCGCATAGCCGAGATGACGCTGGCGTGCGCGATCCGATGCGGCGAGCGAGCCGGCCAGCATCAGCACGCGGCGGTGGCCGCGCGCGGTCAGCAGCCGCACGCCGTCATACGCGGCACTGCGGTTGTCGACCGAGACCGACGGGCGGCGCTGCGTGTCGTTGTGCATCAGCACGTAGTGCGGGCCGTCGTGGTCGAGCATGTCGAGCAGCGGATGGGTATCCGCATCGGCGACGGTGAGGATCAGCCCTTCGACGCGCTGCTCGCGCAGCGTCTCGATCGCGTGGCGCTCGCGCGCCGCGTCGTATTCGGTCGTCATCAGGATCAGCTTGAAGCCGGCCGCGGTCGCGAGCTCGTCGATGCCTTGCAGGCAGTCGGTGAACACGGGGTTCGACAACGTCGGCACGACGACGCCAACGAGGCGCGTGCGCTCGCCGCGCAGTTGCCGGCCGAGCGGGCTCGGGCGGAACTGCAGCGTGTCGATCGCGGTGCGGATCGATTGCAGCGTGGCGGGGCTGACGGTATGCGGCGCGTTGATCGCACGCGAGACGGTGGCGATCGAGAAGCCCGCGAGGGCAGCGACGTCCTTGATGGTCGAGGTCATGAAACCTTGCGATGTAAACGTTTTCGGCAGGGAAATTATCGAAAACCTTTGTGACTTCGCGATGACGCGGGCGACGCTTGTTTCGCAAAAAGCACGACACAAACGTCTGACGGATAGGGCCGTCGGACGACGCAGACTTGATTGTATCGGGGATGCTGCAGTGCGGGAGGAAATCGTTGGGGGGGGCGGTGTGGTCGCGTCGATGACCCACGAGGATGCGGTGCGGCGGTGGAGGCGTGGTGCGGCGCCGCAGAATAAGGGAACGCATGCGCAAGCAATGGTAGAATCGCGTCCGCCCTCTTGCCGGGGTGATGAAATTGGTAAACATAGCGGACTTAAACGATTGAGTGCCCGGTCGGAAACGGTCGGTGCAGAACCCTTCAAATTCGGTGAAACCCCTGATGCGCGCATCGAGGCAACGCCGAGCCAAGCCTCGCGGCATCCGCGAGGAAGGTGTAGAGACTAGACGGGGGGCGCCTAAGGCGCACGGGCAGCAGGCTAGCCCGCGCGCGACGGCGAAGGCATAGTCCAGCGCACGAACGGCATCGCGCACGCGACGCCGGCTTTGAAAGAAGCAGTGTGACGAAAATCCGCCGCCTTAACTGGCTTGCCGGTTCGAGTCCGGTCCCCGGCACCACGATCGCTTCATCGCGATTCGACGAAGGGACAAAAGCCCGCGAGAAGCCATGCGCTCGCGGGTTTTTTGTTTTTGGGGCGTGGCGTCGGGTGTGATTACCGACGACCGAACGGCGACGCCACCTACATCAGCGGCTCGTCAAATGGACCGGCAGGTGGGTCTGCGGCCGAGTCACGCCGACTCATCACAGCCGCATGGTGGAACTCGCGCCTCCTGACGCAGCCGCGAACCCCACCACGCAACGAAAACGTCGCACCGTGAAGCGACGCGATCCCTACGAATCACCCCCCTCGCGCATGAAGGTCAGATTGCGCGTGCGCGACGTGTCGATGCGAAAGCGCGTCGCTTCGTGACCCGAGCGTTCCACTGTCCGCCTGATGCATCATTCAGATCAGGCCCATCGCCGACGCCTTGAGCGTTGCTGCCGCGCGCGTCGAACATCCGAGCTTGCGAAACACGCTCTCGATGTGCGTGCGCACCGTGCTGGGACTGATGGTCAATTCCCGCGCGGCCTCCTTGTTGCTCGCGCCGCGCGAGATCACGCGCAGCACGTCGATCTCTCGCCCGGACAGGCCGGCACCGGACGGTGCGCTTCTGGATACACGTCTGGCGACGGCGGTGCCTGCCGACGTCAGCACACCGACCGCTTCGCCGCATAGCCGGCCGTGTGCGACCTCGTCCTGCAACAGACGGGCAGCCGCGTCGTCGGTCAGCGCGGCGCGCCACGGTCGCGGCGATCGCAATGCGACCCACGCGACGGATGCCGCCAGCACGCGCGCCTCCAGTGTCAGTGCAGGCGCGTGCGCACCGCGAAAATACCCCGAACCGTCCAGCCGTTCGTAAGCATGCGATGCCAGCAGCGCGGCATGGCGCAGCGCGCCGGACTGTTTGCCGGCGCGCTCCGTCCAGTACGGTACCAGCCGAACCTTCTCCCACGCGCTTGCAGGCAACGCCGTAGGCAGGTTCCAGATGTCGTTGGGTACGGCGGCCCTGCCGATGCCGTGAATCAGTCCGGCCTGGTAGACGAGCGAGCGCCCGACGTCATCCGCTTTGAGTCGCGCGTGACACCCGGCCGCCGTCACGGCGACCGCGCGCGAAAAACCCGTCATCCACGGCACTTTCAGGTCGACGATGTCGGCGATCAGTTCGGCGGAAGTCATCCGTTGCATGTCGGAGGTCGCCAGTGCGATGTCGAACTCGGCCGGCGACGTGCGTTCCAGTTCCGTCAGCCAGGCTTGCGCGTGACGTATCGTCGTCGCGACGAGGTGTGACGGATACCGCGAGTCGGCACGCTGCCCGATCAGTCCCAGTGCCCGCTCGACGCCATACGTGCGACTCAGCACTTCCAGATCGCCGGCAAGCGCGACGACCGGCACGGCTGCGGGCACGCGTTCGCGTGCGAGCTGCGCAGGGAAGCCGCTGCCGTCCCAGGCTTCGAAAATGTGACGCAGCGCCGTTTCGGTCGCCGTCGATAGCCCGAGTAGGTGCGCGACCTCGCCGGCGACTTCGCAGTGAATCCGCGCGAGTTGCGTCATCGAGGCGGCGGCGCCTCCGATTGCCTCGGCCATGCCGGGCCTGTTCTCGAGCATCGCCGTGCGGATCGCGATGTCGTCACCGAACACGTGCGCGAAACCTGCTGCGTTCGCCGTACAACCCGACCAGCGAAGCAGCGACACCTCGCGAACCGTATCGCACGCCGATGCGCCCAGTCCGGCCGCGTCCGCGAGTCGTATACCCAGCCACGCGGTGCGAAGCGAATGGTCGGTCGGCTGCCCCATGCTCAGATCGCCGATGAAGGCGATGGCCCTCACGGAATCGAATATGCGCAGTGCGGCGTGGCTGGCGTCAGCGTCGAACATCGGGCTCGGCTTGGAAAAAACGCAGGGACGAGCGAACGATCATACGCGACGCGGGCACGTGCGCCCCGTTGCATGACGCTGTCCGGGGTCGGTCATTTGACCGATCCCGGACGGCGCGAACGATCGGGACAATCTGGCTGCAAGTGGGGCAAGCGACATGCGACGCCACACGAATGCTTCCTTGCGCCGCCGGTGTCGCCGGAGTCGCGGCGACCGGGGCCCACATTGTCAGAAGGAGTCGTCGTCTTATGCCTCATCCCATTTCCGCCTTGGGTGCCGGTCACACCCTCGTCAGCCTCGTGACGTTCGCCGCAGGGCTCTACAGCTTCGCCCGGTACCAGAAGATCGACAACGCGACCCGGGCCGCCAGGATTTACGTCGCAGGCATGGTGATATCCGTGTTCACGTCGTTCGGCTTGTCCAGTACCGGCGGCTTCAATGCCGGGCATGCGCTCGGCATCCTGGCGCTGATCGCGATATCGGGCGGGCTCCTCGTGCCGCGCATCGAAGCGCTGGGGCGTGCACGGCCGTACCTGGCCGAGTTCGCCTTCTCGTTCAGCTTCTTTCTGTTGCTGGTTCCCGGAATCAACGAGACGCTGACGCGGCTGCCGATCGGTCACCCGCTTGCCAATGGCCCCGCATCCCCCATCGTGCGCGGATCGCTTGCCGCGTGGCTGGGCATCTTCGTGCTTGGATCGGTGTTGCAGCTTGTGCGGCTTCGGTCGTACCGCAGCCGCGCCTGACTGTGCGGAAAGCGGGCGCCGTGGTGCTTCATCGCTCCGCGCGCCCGGCCGTGCCACTTTTCGGGGCGGCACCCGCCGGCCGCACCCGCACCATGTCGATCAGCGCCCGCAGCCCCCCCGAAACGTGGCGATGACCGGGGTAGTACAGGCACAGCCCCGGCATGACCGGGCACCAGTCGGTTAATACACGTTCGAGCCGTCCGTCTTCGAGTGCATCTCGAACGAGATGGTCGGGCACGAAGGCGATCCCGATCCCGTCGATCGCGGCGTCGATCATCAACGGCTGGTCGGTCAGCGTGAGCGGGCCGCGGACGTTCACCGTTTCGACGACGCCGCGGCGCTCGAACTCCCAGCGGTAGAGCGCACCGCTATCGAAGCGAAAGCGGATGCAGTCGTGCCGGTCCAGATCCTGCGGCACGTCGGGGCGGCCGCGCGCGGCGAAATAGGCCGGCGACGCGACGGCGGCGAACCGCACCGGATCGGATACGCGCACCGCGATCATGTCCTGCGGCACGGCTTCGGCCAGCCGGATCCCCGCGTCGAAGCCGCCGGCGACGATGTCGCCGAGCTTGCCGTCGGTCACGATGTCGAGGTGGACCTGCGGGTAGTCGCGCAGGAACCGCGCGAGCACCGGCTTCAGCACGAGACGGATCGCCCCTTCGCTCGCATTGATGCGCACGGTGCCGCTGGGCGTGTCGCGCATCCCGTCGACCGCGAGCATCGCCTCCGCGACCGACGAGATCGCGGGGCGGAGCTTGTCGGCGAGCCGCTCGCCGGCGTCCGTCAGCGACACGCTGCGCGTGGTGCGATTGAACAGGCGAACGCCCAGGCGCTGCTCGAGGCTCTTGATCGAATGACTGATCGCCGACGGCGTGACGTCGAGCTCGACCGATGCCGTGCGGAAGCTGAGGTGCGTGGCCGCGGCGAGGAATACATTGAGCGAGAAGAGATCGCCGCTTTTCAATTGATGAGCTGATTTCATCGTGACATAAAGATTGGCGAGATTGTCATGATAATGCGCCTTTTCTAGACTAGGCCCTGCGTTCGGTTGAACAAGGAGCAGGCAATGAAGATGAAGGCGATCGTGATGACGGGGGCCAACCGGCCCTGGGAAGTGCAGGAAGTGCCGGTACCGGTAGCCGGGCCGGGGCAGGTGCTGGTGAAGGTGCATGCGTCCGGGATGTGCTACACGGACGTGTGGGCCACGCAGGGCTACGGCGGGGACATTTACCCGCAGACACCGGGCCACGAGGTGGTCGGCGAAATCGTCGACGTGGGCGCGGGCGTGCAGACGCGCCGGGTGGGTGACCGGATCGGCACGACGTGGGTGCAGTCCGCGTGCGGGCGCTGCCCATACTGCCGCGAGCATCGTCCGCTTTCCGGCCAGACGGCCGTGAACTGCGATGCGCCGCGGACCACCGGGTTCGCGTCGCAGGGCGGACATGCGGAGTACATCGCCGTCGCGGCCGAGGGCACGGTGCTGTTGCCCGACGGGCTGGCCTATGTCGATGCCGCGCCGATGATGTGCGCGGGCTACACGACATGGAGCGGCTTGCGCGACGCGGCGCCGCAACCGCACGAGAAGGTGGCCGTGCTAGGCATCGGCGGACTGGGCCACGTGGCGCTGCAGCTGTCCCGCGCATGCGGCTTCGAGACCATCGCGATCACGCATTCGGCCGACAAGCGCGACCTTGCGATCGGGCTGGGCGCGGACCGGGTCGTCGCAAACGGCGCGGAACTGCGCGACCTGGGCGGCGCGGATGTCCTGCTGGTCACGACCAACGAGTTCAGTACTGCAGAGGAAGCGATGACGGGCGTGCGGGTCGACGGCCGGGTGATCCTCTGCGGGCTCGACTTCAGCAAGCCGTTCTCGATCGCATCGCAACGCAAGCCGTTCCACATGATGCGCCAGCAGGTCATCGGCTCCACGCATGGCGGCTTGCGCTACCTGAGCGAAGTGCTGGACCTCGCCGCCAAAGGCAAGGTCAAGCCGATCGTCGAGACGTTCTCGCTGGACCAGGCGACCGACGCCTATGATCGCCTCGCGTCCGGGAAGATGCGCTTTCGCGGCGTGTTCACGCCTGCGCAAAGCCACTGACGCTCGAGGGTGCCGGGAGATGCGGGGACGTATCTCCCGGCACGCGCGCGGGGCCGGCTCGCCGCGCTTCGCATCCGCGTGGTGAGCGAATTGGTCACACCGATCGGCGGCGTTCGTCCGCGATCGACATTCCCCCTGACATCGACGGCCGCCCGGTCGGGCGCGGCGTGCCGGCGTTGTCCGGCGCATCCGCTCCTCGCCCGGCATCGGTCGTGGCGGCATCCGCGATTTCCCGTCAGGCCCCGGTTCGCACGGCCGCGGCAATCCCGGGATGCCGGCCGATGCCCGCCTGTCGGCCCTCCCGAGCGCGACATGGCAAATATGCTCACCGCAGTCGAGCGGGTTGGTCATCGACGGCTGGCCCCATATTGCCTAAATTTAATAGATTGACGTGCCTATCCGCACGCCAGTCAGCGCGCAGGCCGGCAACCGGCCGCGCGTTCCCAAATAGCGTGAGACACAATCGAGCGTGGAGACGACACGATGAGCCTGTCAGAGCCATTGCGTCTGCATGTGCCGGAGCCCACCGGGCGCCCGGGCTGCAAGACGGACTTTTCCTATCTGCATCTATCGCCGGCCGGCGCCGTTCGCCGCCCGCCGATCGACGTTGCCGCGGCGGACACCGCCGATCTCGCCCGCAGCCTCGTGCGCGTGCTCGACGACAGCGGCAAGGCCGTCGGCCCGTGGGCACCGGATCTCGACGATGCGCGGCTGATCGCCGGCCTGCGCGCGATGCTCAAGACCCGCATTTTCGACGCGCGCATGATGATCGCGCAGCGTCAGAAGAAAATCTCCTTCTACATGTTGAGCCTCGGCGAAGAGGCGATCGGCACCGCGCACACGATGGCGCTGCGCGACGGCGACATGTGCTTCCCGACCTACCGGCAGCAGAGCATCCTGATCACGCGCGACGTCCCGCTCGAGCGGATGATCTGCCAGCTGATGTCGAACGAAGGCGATCCGCTGAAAGGCCGCCAGCTCCCCGTGATGTATTCGGACCGCGAAGCGGGCTTCTTCTCCATCTCCGGCAACCTCGCGACGCAGTTCATCCAGGCGGTCGGCTGGGCGATGGCGTCGGCGATCAAGGGCGACACGAAGATCGCGTCCGCGTGGATCGGCGACGGCGCGACGGCCGAATCCGACTTCCATACCGCGCTGACGTTCGCGCACGTGTACCGCGCGCCGGTCGTGCTGAACGTCGTCAACAACCAGTGGGCGATCTCGACGTTCCAGGCGATCGCGGGCGGCGAGGGCACGACCTTCGCAGGGCGCGGCGTCGGCTGCGGGATCGCGTCGCTGCGCGTCGACGGCAACGACTTCCTCGCGATCTACGCGGCGTCGAGCTGGGCGGCCGAACGCGCGCGCCGCAATCTCGGGCCGACGCTGATCGAGTGGGTGACCTACCGCGCGGGTGCGCACTCGACGTCGGACGATCCGACCAAGTACCGTCCGAGCGACGACTGGTCCCATTTCCCGCTCGGCGATCCGATCGAACGCTTCAAGCGCCACCTGATCGTCAAGGGCATCTGGTCCGACAGCGCGCACGAAGCGTTGACGGCCGAGCTCGAGGCCGAGGTCATTGCCGCGCAGAAGGAAGCGGAGAAATTCGGCACGCTGGCCGACGACCGGATTCCGTCGCCGGCATCGATGTTCGACGATGTGTACAAGGAGCTGCCCGCGCACCTGCGCCGTCAGCGCCAGGAACTGGGAGCGTGATCATGGCGCAACAAGAGACAGGCACGGCAACGCAGCCGATGACGATGATCCAGGCGCTGCGCTCGGCGATGGACGTGATGCTCGGGCGCGACAGCGACGTGGTCGTGTTCGGGCAGGACGTCGGCTATTTCGGCGGCGTGTTCCGCTGTACCGAAGGACTGCAGAACAAATACGGCAAGTCGCGCGTGTTCGACGCGCCGATCTCCGAAAGCGGGATCGTCGGCGCGGCGGTGGGGATGGGGGCATACGGGCTGCGCCCGGTGTGCGAGATCCAGTTCGCCGACTATTTCTATCCGGCGTCGGACCAGATCGTGTCGGAAGGCGCGCGGCTGCGCTATCGCTCGGCCGGCCAGTTCATCGCGCCGATGACGATCCGCATGCCCTGCGGCGGCGGCATCTACGGCGGCCAGACGCACAGCCAGAGCCCGGAGGCGATGTTCACGCAGGTGTGCGGGCTGCGCACCGTGATGCCGTCGAATCCGTACGACGCGAAGGGGCTGCTGATCGCATCGATCGAGAACGACGATCCGGTGATCTTCCTCGAACCGAAACGGCTGTACAACGGGCCGTTCGACGGCCATCACGATCGGCCGGTCACGTCGTGGCTCAAGCATCCGGCAAGCGCGGTGCCGGAGGGCTACTACACGGTGCCGCTCGATACGGCCGCCGTGGTGCGCCCCGGCAACGACGTGACGGTGCTGACCTACGGCACGACGGTGCACGTGTCGCTCGCCGCGGCCGAGGAGACGGGCATCGATGCGGAAGTGATCGACCTGCGCACGCTGTGGCCGCTCGACCTCGACACGATCGTCGCGTCGGTGCGCAAGACCGGGCGCTGCGTCGTGGTGCACGAGGCGACGCGCACCTGCGGCTTCGGCGCGGAGCTGGTGTCGCTGGTCCAGGAACATTGCTTCTACCACCTCGAGGCGCCGGTCGAGCGCACGACGGGCTGGGATACGCCGTACCCGCATGCGCAGGAGTGGGCGTACTTTCCGGGCCCGGCCCGGGTCGGTGAAGCGTTGCGACGCGTGATGGAGGCGTGAGATGGGGATTCATGTCATCAAGATGCCGGATATCGGCGAAGGGATTGCCGAGGTCGAGCTGGTGGCCTGGCACGTGGAAGTCGGGCAGACGATCAAGGAAGACCAGCCGCTCGCCGATGTGATGACCGACAAGGCGGCGGTCGAGATTCCGTCGCCGGTGACGGGCAAGGTGATCGAGCTCGGCGGCCGGATCGGCGAGATGATGGCGGTCGGCAGCGAGTTGATCCGCCTCGAGGTCGAAGGCGACGGCAACCTGAAGGCCGGCGCACCGGTGCGGGAATCAAAGGTAGCAACCGCACCGGTCGCGGCGGCGCCGTCGAAGGCGGTGGCCGACGCGCCGGCGGAATCGTCCGCCAAGCCGGCTGCGAAGCACGCACCCGCGGAGCCGCGTCGTGCGAAGCATGCCGATCACGCGGAGAAAGTGGAGCCGCCGCGCGCGGCGCTCGCGCCGGGCGAACGGCCGCTCGCATCGCCGGCGGTGCGCCAGCGCGCGTGGGACATGGGTATCGAGCTGCGCTATGTGCGCGGCACCGGCGAAGCAGGGCGGATCCTGCATGCGGATCTCGATGCGTATGCGGGTACCGGCAGCGGTGCGGCGCGCGGATCACATGGAGCACACGTGCACGGCTACGCCGAACGTAACGACGAAACCGACGTACCGGTGATCGGCCTGCGGCGCGCGATCGCACGCAAGATGCAGGAAGCGAAGCGTCGCATTCCGCACTTCAGCTACGTCGAGGAGATCGACGTCACCGAGCTCGAATCGTTGCGGACGGATCTGAACCGTCGCTACGGCGATACGCGCGGCAAGCTCACGCCGCTGCCGCTGCTGATCCGCGCGATGGTGATCGCGTTGCGCGACTTCCCGCAGATCAACGCGCGCTTCGACGACGAAGCGGGTGTCGTCACGCGCTACGGCGCGGTGCACATGGGCGTCGCGACACAGACGGACGGCGGCCTCACGGTGCCCGTGCTGCGTCATGCGGAAGCGCGGGACGTATGGTCGATTTCCGCCGAGATCGCGCGGCTCGCCGACGCAGTGCGTGCGAACCGCGCGCAGCGCGACGAGCTGAGCGGTTCGACGATCACGATCTCGAGCCTCGGCGCGCTCGGCGGCATCGTGTCGACGCCGGTCATCAATCATCCAGAAGTCGGCATCGTCGGCGTGAACCGCATCGTCGAGCGGCCGATGATCCGCGACGGCGCGGTCGTCGCACGCAAGATGATGAACCTGTCGTCGTCGTTCGACCATCGTGTCGTCGACGGCGCGGATGCGGCCGAATTCATCCAGGCCGTGCGCGCGGTGCTCGAGCGCCCGGCACTGCTGTTCGTGGAGTGAGCGCGATGAAGAATGAACACACCACGCTGCTCGTGATCGGCGGCGGCCCGGGCGGCTACGTCGCCGCGATTCGCGCCGGCCAGCTCGGCATTCCGACCGTGCTCGTCGAGCGCGACCGGGTCGGCGGCACGTGCCTGAACATCGGCTGCATTCCGTCGAAGGCGCTGATCCACGTGGCCGACGCATTCGAACAGGCCCGCGGCCACGCGGGCGAGGGCGCGCTCGGGATTCGCGTGCGCACGCCCGAGATCGACATCGCGAAAAGCGTCGCATGGAAGGACGGCATCGTCGACCGGCTGACGCGCGGGGTCGGCGCGCTGCTCAAGAAGAACGGCGTGCGCGTGCTGCACGGCGACGCGCACGTGGTCGACGGCAAGACCGTCGACGTCGTCGGCGGCGGCCACACGACGCGAATCAGCTGCGAGCACCTGTTGCTCGCGACCGGCTCCGAGCCGGTCGCGCTGCCGTCGATGCCGTTCGGCAGGCATGTCGTGTCGTCCACCGAGGCGCTGTCGCCCGAGACGTTGCCGAAGCGGCTGGTCGTCGTCGGGGCCGGGTATATCGGGCTCGAACTCGGGATCGTCTATCGCAAGCTCGGCGTCGACGTGAGCGTGGTCGAAGCGGCGGAGCGCGTGCTGCCCGCGTACGACGCCGAACTCGCGCGGCCGGTCGCCGATTCGCTCGCGCGGCTGGGCGTGCGGTTGTTGCTCGGCCACAAGGTGCTCGGGCCCGCGGAACACGGCGCGGTGCGCGTGCAGGCCGCCGATGGCGCGGAGCAGACGTTGCAGGCCGATCGCGTGCTGGTGGCGGTGGGCCGCCGGCCGCGGGTCGACGGCTTCGGGCTCGAGTCGCTGCCGCTCGATCGCAACGGCCGCGCGCTGTGGATCGACGACGAATGCCGAACGTCGATGCGCAACGTCTGGGCGATCGGCGATGTCGCCGGCGAGCCGATGCTCGCGCATCGTGCGATGGCGCAGGGCGAGATGGTGGCCGAACTGATCGCCGGCAAGCGCCGCAAGTTCGTGCCCGCGTCGATCCCGGCCGTGTGCTTCACCGATCCGGAGATCGTCACGGCCGGCTGGTCGCCGGACGATGCGCGTGCGGCCGATGTCGATTGCGTGAGTGCGTCGTTCCCGTTCGCGGCGAACGGGCGCGCGATGACGCTGCAGGCGACCGACGGCTTCGTGCGCGTCGTCGCGCGTCGCGACAACCACCTGATCGTCGGCTGGCAGGCGGTCGGGCGCGGTGTGTCGGAACTGGCTGCCGCGTTCTCGCAGTCGCTGGAGATGGGCGCGCGGCTGGAGGACATCGGCGGCACGATCCATGCGCACCCGACGCTCGGCGAAGCGCTGCAGGAGGCCGCGCTGCGTGCGCTCGGGCATGCGTTGCATGTGTGACGCGTATCGCGCGTGACATGAAGCCGCCGATGCGTAACGTACGCATCGGCGGCTTTCCATTTGCAGTGCCGGCTCGACCGGTTGCAGGGCGACGGCGCATGCGTCTGGGGCATGTCGGGCGCGGTGCGCAAGATCCGCGCGCAGGCGCCGATCGCGGAAGGGCGGTTGTCGATCAAGGAAATCGCGCAGAACCGGGGATTCAGCGGTATGTCGTCGTTCTCGCAGGCGTACAGGCGCTGGACAGGTGTCGCGCCGAGCGTGTCGAGACAGGGGCGGCTCCTAGCGCGCACCCCGGCGAAGCAGGCACATCCTGTAATTTTTCGAGATGTTGGGAGGTTGTCGTCGGCGAGTCGGCCGGCGATCATGCAGGAAGCCGGAAAGCGGGCCGTTCCTTGCCCCCGACGCCGGCCCCACATGGAAAAACCGGACATGAAATTGCTGCTCGTCGGCGCGACCGGACTCGTCGGACGTCACGTCCTCGAAGTCGCGCTCGCCGATGCGCGGGTCGATCAGGTGATCGTCCTCGCGCGCCGCCCGTTGTCGCCGCACCCGAAGATGCGCGCGCTCGAGGTCGATTTCGATCATCTGCCCGACACGGCCGACTGGTGGCACGCCGACGCCGTGATCTGCACGCTCGGCACCACGATGCGCGCCGCGGGCTCCCAGGCGGCATTCCGGCGTGTCGACCACGACTATCCGCTCGCGGTCGCGCGGCTCGCGCACCGCTACGGCACACCGGCTTACGTGCTGAATTCCGCACTCGGCGCGGATTCGGCGTCGCGCATCTTCTACAACCGCGTGAAGGGCGAGGTCGAGCAGGCGCTCGCCGGCGTCGGGTTCGTGTCGCTCACTTACGTGCGGCCCGGCCTGATCGGCGGCAGCCGCGACGAATTCAGGTTCGGCGAGCGGTTGCTGGTGTCCGCGTTGAACGTGGCCGGACCGGTGTTGCCGGCGAAGTGGCGCGTGAATCCCGCGTCGCGGATCGCCCGCGCGATGCTCGACGCGGCGATCGACGCGCGGCCGGGTGTGCAGGTCATCGCATCGGACCAACTCGTCTGACGCAAAACGGGCGGCGCGCGCCGGTCACTGACCGGCGAAGCCGTCGAGCCCGCCGAACTGTTCGGCGAGCGCCGCCGTGAACGCGTCCAGCGCTTCGCTGCCATCGCAGTTGCGCGGTGTCGCGAGCTGGAATTCGACCGTATGGCTCAGCTTGCTCGCGAGCAGCCGGCGCATCTTGCCCGCGGCAACCCACGGCGCCGCGACGTGGTCGGGCAGGAAGCCGACATGCGCGCCGGACAGGATGAAGATCACGTCGGCGTCGACTGATCCGCCTGTATGCATCGCTCCGGCGGCGAGCCATGGAAAAATCGAACGATGACTGAACTCACCTGGCGCAAGGCCGCTCCCGACGATGCGGCCGCGTGCATCGCACTGCGCGGCAGGACGCGCGAGAACGCATTCACCGAGAGGCAGTTGCGCGACCTCGGCATCACCGTCGAAAGCTGGGCCGACGGAATCCGCGACGGCCTGTTCTCGGGCTACGTCTGCTGCGCGGACGGTCGCATGGTCGGCTACTGCTTCGGCGACACCGCTTCGGGCGAGATCGTCGTGCTCGCGATCCTGCCCGAGTACGAGGGCGCGGGGATCGGCAAGCGGCTGCTGCGGCAGGTGATCGACGCGTTCGCGGCGAGCGGATTCACATCGCTGTTTCTCGGCTGCTCGACCGATCCCGCATCGCGCTCGCACGGCTTCTACCGGCATCTGGGCTGGACGCCGACCGGGACGCTCGACGAAGCGGGCGACGAAATCCTGACGCTGCAGATTTAACAGCACGCGTGACGGCACGCGTCGGGTAACGTCCGACGCGTCATCGATTCGTAAAACTGTTTCGTCATACAAAGCAATAGCGAGGCCACGGCACCCGTGCTGACCTACGATGGAAACATTGCTTCCATCGTCCGCCGAGCCGTGTGCACTCACTACCGCGCCCCCGACGAAGATCCGGGCATCAGCGAACTGAAGATCGGCATCGGCGATCTGTATCGCCGCGACCCGTGGGCACCCGACGTGTATCCCGACTACGCGGCGCCGATCGCGCGTGCCGCCGGCGACGGCCTCGAGGTCGTCGCGGCCGTGTTCGGCTTCTGGCCGAAATTCATGCAGCCGGAGCGAGTCGACGAGAACGGCCGTAAAAGGAAGAAGCTCGACACGATGAACGCACGGGCGGAAACGGTCGGCTCGTCGCGGCTCTACGGCAACGCGTGGCGCAACGGCCAGCGCTGCCTGATTCCGGTGCGCTGGATTTTCGAACCCTGCTACGAAACCGGTCGCAACGTGTGGCAGCGGATCGGCGTCGACGGCTGGCAACCGTACTGCGTCGCCGGCATCTGGCGGCGCTACGAAGGTGACGACGGCCGTGAACGCGTGGGCATGGCGATGCTCACGGTCAACGCGGATACGCACCCGCTGTTCGCGCGGATGCATCGGCCCGGCGAAGAGAAGCGGGGTGTCGTGATGCTGCGTCGCGACGACTACGACGAATGGCTGCATGTGCGCGACATCGAGGCCGCCCGGCGCATGCTGAACCTGCTTCCCGCCGCCGACATGATGGCCGAGCCGGATCAGGCATCGCCTGCGCGCACCTGAGCTTTCATTATTCCGACATCCAGCTTTCGCCTGTACGGGTCGAACGTCTCCCCATTATTCGGACAACTTCGATCATCGGCCGATACCGGGTAATCCCCGATACCTCGCAAGTTGTATATACAAGATCATCCGCTGGCAATGTCGGCACACGTCGTGCCGCTTGCGCGCCAGTGCGCAGACCGTGCGTGCGTGGCGCATGCCGGCGATCCACGGCGCCCCGCACCCGCCGAGCCGAAAGGGCGGCTCGCAGTTTCCCGTCTCGTTCAAACCATTTGTGATCCTTAGTATTTTGGAGATTTCCCCGTGTCAACGAACCCCAGTGGAAAAGCCGGCGGCCTGATCGAAGTCCGTTCGATCGACTTCATTCCCGACGCCGAGCGCCACGGCGGCCTGCTGAGCCAGTTCACGCTGTGGCTGTCGGCGAACATGCAGATCACGGCCATCGTCACGGGCGCACTCGCGGTCGTGCTCGGCGGCGACGTGTTCTGGTCGCTGGTTGCGCTGCTGCTCGGCCAGTTCATCGGCGGCGCGGTGATGGCGCTGCATGGTGCGCAGGGGCCGCAGCTCGGGCTGCCGCAGATGATCTCGAGCCGCGTGCAGTTCGGCGTCTATGGCGCAATGATCCCGATCGTGCTCGTGTGCCTGATGTACATCGGCTTTTCCGCAAGCGGCTCCGTGCTGGCCGGGCAGGCCGTCGCGCAGCTGCTGCACGTCGACGACGCGGCCGGCATCCTGCTGTTCGCGGCCGTGATCGTCGTGCTGACTGTGTTCGGCTATCGCGCGATCCATGCCGTCGGCCGGATCGCGAGCGTGGTCGGCATCGCCGCGTTCGTCTACATGTTCACGCAGTTGTTCGCGAACCACGACATCGGCGCGCTGCTCGCGAACAAGCATTTCTCGCTCGCGAGCTTCCTGCTGTCGATGTCGCTGTCCGCGTCGTGGCAGATCGCGTTCGGCCCGTACGTCGCCGACTATTCGCGCTACCTGCCGCGCTCGACGTCGTCGGTCGCGACGTTCGTCGCAGTCGGCCTCGGCTCGGTGATCGGCGCGCAGGCGGCGATGGTGTTCGGCGTGTTCGCGGCGGCACTGGCCGGCAGCCAGTTCGCGCACCATGAAGTGTCGTATATCGTCGGCCTCGGCTCGACGGGCGCCGTGGCTGCGCTGCTGTACTTCAGCATCGCATTCGGCAAGGTGACGGTGACGGCGCTCAACGCATACGGCAGCTTCATGTCGATGGCGACGATCGTCAGCGGCTTCCGCGGCAAGGGCGCCGTGTCGTCGAAGAGCCGCCTCGTCTACATCTTCGGGATGATCTGCGTATCCACGCTCATCGCGCTCGCGGGCCGCCATTCGTTCCTGAAGGAATTCACCGCGTTCATCCTGTTCCTGCTCGCGTTCTTCACGCCGTGGAGCGCGATCAACCTGGTCGATTACTACTGCTTCACGCGCTCGCGCTACGACGTGCCGGCGCTGTCCGATCCGTACGGCCGCTACGGCCGCTGGAACGTGATGGCGATCACGATCTACGTGGTCGGCATCCTCGTGCAGTTGCCGTTCATGTCGACGCACATCTACACGGGCCCGCTCGTCGACGCACTCGGCGGCACCGACATCTCGTGGATCCTCGGCCTGGTCGTGCCGGCCGTGCTGTACTACATCGGCGCGCGCGCGTCGCGCCGCAGCATTCCCGAACGCCTGATCCTGCCGCTCGAACGCGGCGAAGTTCACCACTGACGACACGTCACGCGCATCGGGCCGGCCGGCTGCCGGCCTGACTGTCGCGCGAGCCGGGCGCCGCCTGCGCCCGGTTCTCTCCCACGTTTCCTTTCCCACGATGCCGGTGCGGCACGACTGCCGCGCACGGTGTCGTTTCATTCTCTGACCATTGAATAGTATGACTAAACAAATGACGGCACACGGAAGCGATTCCCGGGCGCGGATGGTGCACGCCGGTCTTCGCATGACGGTCGCGGTGGCGTGCGTCGCCGGACCGGGCGCCGCGTTCGCGCAGGACGGCGTCACGCTGTACGGCGTGATCGACGAGTTCGCGCAGTACGTGAATACGGGTAACGGCTATACGGCGGCGATCAATTCGGGCGGCCAGTGGGGCAGCCGGTTCGGGCTGAAGGGCGGCGAGGATCTCGGCGGCGGTCAGAAGATCGAGTTCGCGCTGGAGAACGGCTTCAACCCGAACGACGGTTCGCTCGCGAGTTCGGGCAGCCTGTTCAACCGGCAGGCGTGGGTCGGCATCGCGGGGCAGTGGGGCAAGGTGCGCGCGGGCCGCCAGAATTCGCCGCTGTTCAACGACCAGGGCGGCCAGGATGCGTTCGGCGGCGTCACGCAGGCGTCGGGCATGGACAACCTGACCGTGTTCGCGTTCCGCACCAGCAATACGCTGTCGTACCAGAGCCCGGAGATCGCGGGCTTCCAGGGCGGGCTGTACTTCGGGTTCGGCGATGCGGGCGGCGTGCGCTCGGCAGGTTCCAGCCAGCAGTTCGACCTGACCTATGAACACGGGCCGTTCGCCGCGTTCGTCGCGGGCCAGTGGCTAAAGAACGCGACGGCGACCACCACCGATCGCACGATCATGGCCGGCGCGTCGTACGCGATCGGCAAGGCCACCGTGTACGGCGGCTTCTCCGCGGTGAAGTGGGCCGATCTCGGCATCGATTCGCGCGTGTATGGACTCTCGGTCAAATACCAGTTCAATCCGGCGAACTACGTGGCGCTCGGCTACGCGTATCTGCACGACCGGTCGTCGCAGCGCAACCATGCGGACCAGGTCGGGCTGATGTACGAGTACGACCTGTCGAAACGCACGAGCTTCTACGGTGCGCTGTCGTACCTGCGCAACCGCAACCAGGCCGGCTATACGCTCGCCGGTGCGGCGAACCCCGGCCTGCCGCTCGCGTATCCGGGGGCGAATGCTCGGGGTGTGCAGCTGGGTATCGTGCATCGGTTCTGACGCAGCCGACGCGCATGGTCGTGCGCGCCCGGTGCATTTCACGGGCGCGTTCGCGTCGCTACTTCCCCAACCGCTCCGCAAGCGAATAGCGCTGCATGCAGCGCTCCATCGCGTCGAGAAACGCGTGCTCCGCCGCGTTCATCTTGCGATCGCGATGCCACAGCAGGAACACGTCGACATCGACGAGCCCGTCGTCGGGCGGTAGCCGCCACAGCCGTTGCTGTGCGATGTCGTCGCGCACGATGTGCTCGGGCAGGCAGCCGATCCCGTAGCCGGCGAAGATCAGCCGCCGCACTTCCTCGAGGCTCGGCGACGACGCGACGATGCGCCCCGTGAAGCCCTTCTGATCGCGAAACACGGTGAGCGGCGACAGGCTGTCGCCGATCTGGTCGCTCGTGAACGACACGAAATTCTCGGCGAGCAGATCGTCCATCCGCAGTTGCGTCTGCCCGAACAGCCGGTGATGGCGGCCGCAGTAGATCGCATAGCGCTGGCGCAGGAAGCAGCGCATCTCGAGCTTGTCGTGCGGCGTGCGGCACAGGCCGAGCCCGGCCGTGGCCGTTTTCTGCAGCAACGAAGACAGAATGTCCGACGAGCGCATTACTTCGATCTGCAGGTCGATGCGCGGGTACGCGCGATGGAAGTCCGCGAGGAATTCGTCGTAGACGGGCGACTCGATGCGGCTCACCGTCAGCAGCCGGATCGAACCGGTCAGGTCGGCGGTGCTGTCGTCGATTTCGGTTTCGAGGCGGGAGATGCCGCCGTAGATGTCGCTCGCGATCCGGTAGACGGCTTCGCCGGCAGGCGTTGGCGCGAAGTGCGTGCCGCGCCGCTCGATCAGCTTGCGCTCGAGCGTGTCCTCGAGCCGCCGCAAGGCCTGGCTCACGGCCGGCTGTGTGACGTGCAGGCGCGCGGCCGCGCGGCTCACGCTGCGCTCCTGGATGATCACGAGATAGGTGCGCAACAGGTTCCAGTCGAGGCGGTCGTTCAGGAACGGGGCGAGGTCGGGGCGCATCGGGTCTCCGGACGAGCCGTCAAGGTGAATATTAGCTAAATTTATACGCCGAATAATAACTTGAAATTTGACTAATGATTTGCGGTCGCCGATAAAGGAGGGGTGCCGCAGCGTGCGGCCCAAGGCCGCGACAGACGGCCGTCACACGATATTGCGCGTCGCTCCGCAGCGGCGCGCGTCAGGAGCCCGCATGACCCAGTCCCTTCCTTCCGCCCGCCAGCCGGGACGCGCCGCGACGGCCGCGTTCATCGGCACGATGATCGAGTGGTACGACTTCTACATCTACGCGACCGCCGCCGCGCTCGTATTCGGCGAACTCTATTTCCCGTCGCATGACCGCTTCGTCAGCACGATGGCGTCGTTCGCGACGTTCGCGGTCGGCTTCTTCGCGCGGCCGCTCGGCGGCGTGATCTTCGGCCATCTCGGCGATCGTATCGGCCGCAAGAAGGCGCTGATGACGACGCTGATGATGATGGGCGTCGCGACCGTCTGCGTCGGGCTGCTGCCCGATTATTCGAAGGTCGGCATGCTCGCGCCGGTGCTGCTCGTCGCGCTGCGCGTGGTGCAGGGGATCGCGGTCGGCGGCGAATGGGGCGGTGCGGTGCTGATGGCGGGCGAGCATGCGCCGCAGGGGCGCCGCACGTTCTTCGCATCGTTCGCGCAACTCGGCAGCCCGGCCGGGCTGATCCTGTCGCTGATCGCGTTCCGCGCGGTCACGTCGATGGACAAGGCCGACTTCCTCGCCTGGGGCTGGCGCCTGCCGTTTCTCGCGAGTTCGGTGCTGCTCGTGGTCGGCGTCCTGATCCGGCTCGGCGTGAACGAGTCGCCGGAATTCGCGCGCGTGAAGGAAACCAACCGCACGGTGAAGCTGCCGGTCGCGGAAGTGTTCCGGTCCGCGTCGGGGCTCGTGGCGCTCTGCATCGGCGCGAACACGATCGGCATCGCGGGCGTTTACTTCACGAACACGTTCATGATCGCGTACACGACGCAGTACGTCGGCGTCTCGCGCTCGCTGATCCTCGACAGCCTGTTCGCGGTCGCGATCATCCAGTTCGTCGCGCAGCCGATCGCCGCGTGGATCGCCGAGCGCATCGGCGGCGCGCGTTTCCTGAAGCTCGCGGCGCTGCTCGCGATGCTGTCGCCGTATCCGATGTTCATGCTCGTGCAGGGCGGCACGTCCGCGTCGCTGATCGCGGGCATCGCGCTCGCGGTGGTCTGCATGGCCGGCTTCTATTCGGTGATCGCGGGCTTCGTGAGCGACGTGTTCCCCGCGCACGTGCGCTATTCGGCGATCTCGCTCGCTTACCAGATCTGCGGTGCGATCGCGGGCGGGCTGACGCCGCTGGTCGGCACGTGGCTCGCGCATCGCTTCGCGGGCCAGTGGTGGCCGCTCGCGGTGTTCTACACGTGTCTCGCCGGCATCTCGCTGCTGTGCATCGTCGCGCTCGACGCCCGCCGCGCGGCACGTCCGGCCGCCGCCGAAGCGCTCGGCTCGCAGTGACCCTCAACGAACGAATTCATCCGGAGTGCACATGAAAGACCTGCTGGAAATCGACGGCGCCCGCTTGTGGCAGAGCCTGGCGGAGATGGCGCGTGTCGGCGCGACGCCGCGCGGCGGCGTGCGGCGCCTCGCGCTCACCGACGATGACCGTCGCGGGCGCGACCTGTTCGCGCAGTGGTGCCGCGACGCGGGGATGACGGTGAGCGTCGACGCCGTCGGCAACCTGTTTGTGCGGCGCGACGGCACCGATGCGCAGGCAGCTCCTGTGATGATCGGCAGCCATCTCGACACGCAGCCCGAAGGCGGCCGCTTCGATGGCGTCTATGGCGTGCTCGCCGCGCTCGAACTCGTGCGCACGCTGAACGACGCCGGCATCGCGACCGACAAGCCGCTGGAAATCGTGTCGTGGACCAACGAGGAGGGCGCGCGCTTCGCGCCGGCGATGCTCGGCTCGGCCGTGTTCACGGGCGCATTGCCGCTCGACGACGCGCTCGCGAAGCAGGACGCCGACGGCGTCACGCTCGGCGCGGCGCTCGACGCATGCGGCTATCGCGGCACGCGTGCGGTGGGCGGCGCAGTTGATGCGTACTTCGAAGCGCATATCGAACAGGGCCCCGTGCTCGAGGCGAACGGCACGACGATCGGCATCGTCACGGGCGGGCAGGCGATTCGCTGGCTCGACGTGACGGTGACGGGCGTGGCCGCGCATGCGGGCACGACGCCGATGCCGTATCGCAAGGATGCGACTTTCGCGAGTGCGCAGATGGCGCTCGAACTCGAACGGATCGTCGCCGGTTATGCGCCGCGCGGGCTCGCGACGATCGGTCAGGTCGGCATCCGCAATGCATCGCGCAACACCATTGCGGGCGACGTGACGTTCACGGTCGACCTTCGCCATCACGACGATGCGCAAGTCGATGCGATGGAGCGCGACTTGCGCGATGCGTGCACGCGGGTCGCCGCCGCGCGCGGCGTGCAGGTCGCGATTGAAACGTGCTGGCGCAGCCCGGCGACGCCGTTCGATCGCGATTGCGTCGAACAGGTCGCGCAGGCGGCAGCGAAGTTCGGCTACACGAACGAGCGGATCGTCAGCGGCGCGGGCCACGACGCGATCCTGCTCGCGCGCCGAGTCCCGACCGCGATGGTGTTCATCCCGTGCGTCGACGGCCTGTCGCACAACGAAGCCGAGGACGCGCTGCCGGATGACGTGACGCGCGGCACGAACGTGCTGCTTCATGCGGTGCTCGCGCGCGCCGGCGTTGCGGCAGGCGCTACCGTGGCGGCCGCCGCGCAGGACGCATGACGCGGCAAGCCGGTAAGCCGACCAATCGAAAAACCGACGAGGGCGAACGATGAAAACCTATTTCCATCCCGAGCAGTTGCTGCACCATCCGCGCAGCTATCTGTCGCGTGGCCAGATGCGTGAACCGCAGGAGGTGCCCGAGCGCGCGGCGCGGCTCGTGGCGGCCGTCCGGTCGCTCGACTTCGACGTGCGCGAGCCGGCCGACCGCGGCACCGCGCCGATCGCGGCCGTGCACGACATGAACTACCTGCGCTTCCTGGAGGAAGCGCACCGCGACTGGAAGCAGATGCCCGACGACTGGGGCGACGAAGTGATGTCGAACGTGTTCGTGCGCGACCCGAACCCGCTGCGCGGCGTGCTTGCGAAAGCCGCGCGCTACCTCGCCGACGGCAGTTGCCCGGTCGGTGCGAACACGTGGCGCGCCGCGTACTGGTCCGCGCAGGGCGCGCTGGCGGCCGCGGCCGACGTCAACGACGGCGCGCGCGAGGCGTACGCGCTGTGCCGGCCGCCCGGCCATCACGCACGCCGCGATGCGGCCGGCGGCTTCTGCTACCTGAACAATGCGGCGATCGCCGCGCAGTCGCTGGTCGGCCGCCATCGCCGGGTCGCGATCCTCGACACCGACATGCATCACGGGCAGGGCGTGCAGGAGATCTTCTACGGCCGCGACGACGTGCTGTACGTGTCGATCCACGGCGACCCGACCAACTTCTACCCGGTCGTCGCGGGCTATGAGGAAGAGACGGGCACGGGGGCCGGCGACGGATTCAACCTCAACCTGCCGATGCCGCACGGCGCGCCGGAGTCGGTGTTCTTCGAGCGGCTCGACGACGCGCTGCGCGCGCTCGCGCGGTTCCAGCCCGATGCGCTCGTGCTCGCGCTCGGCTTCGATATCTACAAGGACGATCCGCAATCGCAGGTGGCCGTCACGACCGACGGCTTCGGGCGGCTCGGCGGTGCGATCGGCGCGCTCGGGTTGCCGACGGTGATCGTGCAGGAAGGCGGCTATCACCTCGACAGCCTCGATGCGAATGCGCGTGCGTTTTTCGGCGGGTTTGCCGCCGCGCGCTGACCAGCGCGGCGGGGCGCGATCGCGTGCGTGCGGTTGCAGGTTTTCCGCATGCACGCCGATAATTCGCGCCTATGCTGAATGAATGCACGAAGGAGAGCCGCACGATGACAGCAGGCCAAATCAGACGCGGTGCGATCGCGCTCGCGCTCGCCGCGCAAGGCGTCGGGTCGCTCGCGAGCGCATCGGAACCTTCGATTCCGCTGCGCGTCAGTCTCACCATTCCGGAAACCTGCACGATCGGCACCGGCGAGCCCCAGGGCGCCGCCGATGCCGGCATGCCACGCGTCAGTTGCGCGCACGGTACGCCGTTCGTGCTCAGTCACGCGCCGCTGCCCGATGGGCGGTCGGCGCCGCGCAGCATCGGCGTGGGCGCAGCGCCCGCATGGACCGTCACGTTCTGAACGGTGCGGGCGGCGCGTGCGCCCGCTCATGCCATTGAACGCTAGAAACTGATCGTCGCAGTGATCATGTCGCTGTAGTTGCCGGGCGCGGGCGTCGTTTGCGCCGGCACCGCACCGTACACGGTCACGACCTGCGACGTGCCCGTGCCGACACCCGTGACCGTCGAACTGCCGCCCGTGCCGTCGCCCCACGCGATCGAGCGCGCGGCGTCCGTGTAAAGCCCGTACCCGATCGTGCCGCCACCGCTGCTGCGCTGCATCTGGCGCGCCGTCACGTCGCCGCTGTTGCCGCCGCTCAGCGCGATTTTCCACGCGTCGCCGTTGGTGCACTGAGCGGTGATCGTACCCGTTGCCGTGAGTGTGCCCGACAGCTGGCTCGCGGTGCCGAAGCTGACGTTGGTCGCGCTGATGTTGCAATTGTTGATGACGTTGGCGGTCGCGCTGAACGGGAAGGTCCCGTTCGATGTCGTCAGCGACGCGCAGGTCGGCGCACCGACCAGATAGAACCCGGCGTTGATCGATGTCGTATTGCCGCCGAACGTCTGCGAGTAGGTCGTCGTGCTGTTGCCGGTCGTCGGCACGGTCGGCTGGTTCCCGGTGATCTGTCCGTACACGGTGACCGTCGCGGATGCGCTCGTGCCGAGCGCGGGTTTGACGAGCGTGACGGATGCCGGAGTCGTGCCGGAATACACGGAACCCCACGCGACCGAATGCCCGCCGTCGAGATAGAGGTCGTACTGCATCGCGTTGCTGCCGTTGACGAGGCTGCGCGGGCTCGTGCCGCCGAGATTCAGGCATACGACCACGTTCGGCGTCAGCGAGACGGTCGACCACGTGCAGGTGATGCCGACCGTGCCGGTGACGGCGACCGGCGCGTTCGAGATGGGGCTGACCGAGCCGAAGCTCACGTCCGATGCGGTGGCCGTGCAGCTTTCGGCCTGTGCGTGACGGGGCGAGCCGAACCACGCGACGAAGGCAACGAGGACCAGCAGCGCGAGCCTCATGGCGCGGTCCGGCAGGTGAGGGGGCCGAGGGTCGGCAGTGTGCCGTTGCCGGGCGCGGCGAACGCGAAGTCCGCGACGCAGCGTTGCGTGCCGTAGTCGATCACGAGGTGGTTGTCCTCCTTCAGTCCGTCGATGAACGTGAGCCCGTCGTAGCCGACGATCGTATCCGCGCCGCTTTCGGCGTGATGCACGCGCGCACCGGCCGGCAGCGGGCGGCCGTCGGTATCGCGCAGGATCACCGACGCCGCGCGATAGCGCGACACGCCGAACTGCGCGACGACGCCCGATTGCGCCTGCGGCACGACCATCATCGACGTGCGGGCGATCCGCGCATCGGCGGGCAGCTTCATCGCGTCGATCGCGATCTGGTTGTTCTGGTACGCGTTCAGGTCGGGCACGAGCAGGTGCCCCGCGCGATCGGTCGTGCCGATCACGCGGTTTTCGTGCAGCACCGGAATGCCCGCGACGCCATCGGTCGATACCAGCGCGAAGCCGTCGTAGATGCGGCGCGACAGTTGCAGGCTGCTGTCCATGAACACCAGCGCACCGCTGACGTCGAGCGATGCGCCGGTCTGGCGGTCGATGCGCTGCGCGGCCGCGATGACTTCGCCCGCATGACCGAGATAGCGGACTTGTGCCTGCCGGTAGGGCACCGCGCCCGTGCCGCCCGTCTGCACGCCCCAGCCCCAGCCGCCGCCGTAGTCGGGCGGACGGCTCGCGTCGACGGTGTAGCTCGACTGGCCGCGCTGGCGCCCGACGGTCGTATTGATCGACGTGTTGCGCCCGAGCCCGATGTTCAGCGACACGAACGCACCGTTCGCACCCTGCTGCGCGAAGTCGCGGTACGCGCTCACGCTCAGCGACGCGAGATCGCCGAAGCTCAACGTGTACGACACCGTGCCGATCCGCGTGCTCGGGCCTTGCGGCAGCCGGAAGCCGATATAGCTGAGCGACAGCGTCTGGCGGTGCATGAACGGCAGCGCGAGCGTCGCCTGGTCGGTCGCCGCGGGCACCGTCGCGCCGTCGCGCGAGGCGAGGTCGCCGTAGCGGCCGAACGCGCGGATCGTCTGCGCGTTGATCGAGAAGCGTGGTTCGATCAATTGGTAGCCGACGCTCACCTGCGTACCCGGATAGCGGCCGGCGCTGCCTGCGACCGCGCCGCTCACGACGCCCGCATTGCCGAGCCGCAGCAGCGCGCCGACGCCGGTGTTGAGCACGCCGCCGGTCGCTTCCGCGTGCCCCTCGACGGTCAGCGCATCGGTGATGCCGCGCCGCATCGAGCCGCTGACGGCCGGCCGCGCGTCGTAGTCGAACGACTGCAGCCCGTAGTTGCGGCGCAGGAAGCCGGCTTCGAACGAATAGCTCGACAGCCCGGCGGACAGCATGCGCGTATCGACGTAGAGCGGCACCGACGTCGCGACGGTGCGCCCGAGCGCGTCGCGCGTGATGACGGTCGCCTGGCCGGCGCCCGTGATGCCCGGCACGTCGTGGATGATGAACGGGCCGCTCGGCACGTTGCCGGTGTACTGGCGCACATTGTTGATGTACAGGTCGACGGCCGACGGCACGGCCGCGGAGCCTGCGAGCGACGGGATCGGGAACGTCACGAGATCGGGCCGCAGCGCGAAGTTGCTGCGCCACTGGAAGCCGCCGAGGCGCACCGAGCGCGTCCACGCGAGCGATCCCGAGATCGTGTCGCCGATCTGTGTCGTGCTCGGCCTTGCCGGGTCCGAGCGGCTCCATGACGTATCGAAGCGCGTGTAGCGCCGGCGGCCGTCATAGAAGGTCGCGACGCCCGTGGTGTCGAACACGCCGCCCGGATCGAAGTAGCGCACGTCGGTGTAGAGCGAGTACTGCCGGTCGCCGAGCGTCTGCGCGTACGCCTCGTAGTTGATCGCGATGCCGCGCGACGCGCTGGCCGCCTCCGTCGGCCGCAACGCGCGGCTGTCGACCGCGTACGGCCGGCGCAGCGTGTCGGGCATCTGCAGGTCGACGCTCTGGTGCGCCGCGTCGTAGCGGTAGCGCAGGCCGGGAATCGTGTCGAGGTCGACCGTCGTCGCGTCGGCGATGCCGAGCCGGTCGGTCGCGACGCCGATCGTGTGCAGGTCTGCGCCGCTCGCCGACAGGCGGCCGTCGCGTTCGCGGAAGTGCGTGAGCAGCGTCGTGTTTTCACCGTTGACGCTGACTTCGAGGATCACGTCGTGCGTGCTGTCGGTCATCACGAGTGCCGCGGGTTCATCCGCGCGTGCGCAGCCGAGCGCGAGCAGGCCGCCGGCGACGACGGCCGCGAGCGCGGCGCGCGGCGAACGGTGCGGCGTCCTGCGTCCGTTGGCTGGACGCGTGCCGGCGCGTGGCGAAGGGGGAGAGGCCGGGCGGCGCACCGGCGGTCTAGCCCGGCGGCTCCACCTTGACGACCGCACTGGCCGGCTGCGAATTGACGGCCGCGCGCACCGTGACCGTACCGCCGAGCGCGACGCCCGCCGGCAGCGGCACGCTCCACTGGCCCGTGCGCCCCGCGAGCGCATAGCCGAGCAGGCCCTGCGTGAGCGGATACGTGTGGCCGTCGCCGGTCACGAGTTCGACCGATGCCAGTTGCGCGCGCCGCGTGCCGCCGTTGCGCACCCGCAGCACCCAGCCGCCGTTGCCGCGCAGCAGCGTCCAGTCGAGCTGCGGCGCGCCGTTGGTTGCCGGCTCGACGAACACCGGAATCGAATAGCGCAGCCGGATCGACACGCCGTTGGCCGGCGCTTCGCCGGGCTGCGGCAGCTCGTCGATCAGCAGCCGATAGGTCTGCTCGGCGCCGGCGGGCGTGCGCGATGCGCGCACGACGCGGATCAGTTGTTCGGACTGCGTGCCGACTTCGATGAGCGGCGGGCTGGCCAGCAGATCCTGGGTGGGCGTCAGCGTGTCCTGGCCGTCGGCCTGGTCCCAGCGGAACACGCGCACCTGCCCGTACACGGGGCGCCCGCCCGGATTGCGCAGCGTGATGCCGGTGGCCGTGTCGTCGGTGCCGAATTCGATCGTGACCGGGGAGATCTGCAGCGACGCGGCGTGCGCGGCGCCGCCCGCACACAGCAGCGCGGCGAGCGTTCGACGGAGTGCGGACATAGGGAGCAGCGCCGGTCAGAAGTAGACGGTTGCGGTGACGGTCGTCTGATAGGTGTCCGGCTTCGGCGTCGCCTGCGCGGGCACCTGGCCGTAGACGGTAATGGTCTGTGCTGAGCCCGTGCCGGTGCCGGCCACGGTGTCCGTGCCTTGCGTGTTGCCCCAGATCGTCGTGCGACCGGCATCCTGGTAGAGCTGGAAGCCGACGGTCGTCGACGTGTTGCCGGTCGCCGTGCCGGCCATCAGCCGGCTCGCGACGCTCGACCCCGTGACCGTGCCCGCGTCGAGACCGACGTTGTACGGTGTCGTGTTGGTGCAGGTGACGCTCACGGTCGTCTGCTGGTTGATCGCGGTGGCCAGCACCCCGCTGGTGCCGAAGGCCAGCGGGTTCGCGGCGATCGTGCAGTTCGGCTGCAGCGTCAGCGTGACGTTGAAGGTGGCGGTCGCGGTGCCGTTCGAATAGGTGGCAGCGTCGGCGGCGGGAATCGAAAGGCCGATTGACAGCGCGAGCGACAATGTCATGGAAGCGATGGCGACTTTCACACTGACCCCTCATCGATTGTTTTTTTCATTGAATTTATGCCGCGCTTCGCATGCCACGATATCGCAGATGCTGATACGAATCGGCAAGTCTTTCAATCTTTAAATTTACGCTGTTTCATTTTGTTACATTTGACCCGGGCATTGATTGAATAAAACCGGGGAGAGTTGCGTTTTTCGATTTATTTCGGGCGATTCGAGTGAAAGATTATCCCGCGGTGCAGCAACGATGAGTCATTCACGCGGGGCTTGATACGACTTTTGGCTGACTTGGCGAGTGGAGTCGGCCCGTTGGGAACGGGTAATTAACGCGCTGGATGAAATGGAGCGTGCGGGGAATGAATCATTAGAATGGCTTGAGTCGATTTCAGTAATTTTAAAATGAATGGAATCCAGCTCGCTGTGAAATTGATCGATATTCCGGATTTTTTCATCGAGGGATTGTCGAGTCCGAATGGATCGTTGAAAACGAAAACGGCCGCATTGCGCGGCCGTGAGCGTGTGTCGGTACGGATCGGCGGTCCGGCATGCATCGCCGGCGCGCGACGTGTCGCGCTTACGAATTCGCGGCGGCCGGTGCGCGGCGCTGCTGCGCGATCTGCAGGAAGACGAGTGCGAGTCCGGCCGCGGCGATCAGCCCGCCGACGAGCGGCACGGCCGCATAACCGAAGCCTGCCGAGAGTGCCGCGCCGCCGGCCGCCGCGCCGAGCGCGTTGCCGAGGTTGAACGCGCCGATGTTGACGGCCGACGCGAGGCCCGGCGCTTCGTGGGCCGCCCGCATCACGCGCATCTGCAGCGGCGGCACGACCGCGAACGTCGCGACGCCCCACACGAGCAGCGTGACGGCGGCGCCCGCATGCGTGCCGGCGAGCACCGGGAACGCGGCCATCGTCGCGATCAGCAACAGCAGGAAACCGATCAGCGTGCCGTCGAGCGAGCGGTCGGCGAGGCGCCCGCCCGCGATGTTGCCGATCGAGAAGCCGACGCCGATCAGCACCAGCATCGCGGTCACGAAGCCGGGCGTCGCGCCGGTCAGGTGTTCGAGCGTCGGCGCGACATACGTGTAGAGCGTGAACATCGCGCCGGCGCCGAGCACCGTCGTCCCGAGCGCGCCCAGCACGACGGGGCGTGTCAGCACCGAGAGTTCGGCGCGCAGGTCGGGCATCTTGCCGGCTTCGCCCTTCGGCAGCGCGGCGAACAGCCCGGCGATCGCGACCAGGCCGAGGCCCGCGGTCGCCGCGAACGACATGCGCCAGCCGATGATCTGGCCGAGCCAGGTCGCGGCCGGCACGCCGCCGACGTTCGCGATCGTGAGACCCATGAACATCGTCGCGACCGCGCTGGCCTGTTTTTCGCGCGGCACGAGGCTGGCCGCGACCACCGAGCCGAGTCCGAAGAAGGCGCCGTGGTTGAGGCTCGTCACGAGGCGGGCGAGCAGCAGCGTCGTGTAGTCCGGCGCGACCGCCGACAGCAGGTTGCCGATCGTGAAGATCGACATCAGCGCGATCAGCGCCGAGCGGCGCGACCAGCGCGCGAGCAGCAGCGTCATCAGCGGCGCGCCGACCATCACGCCGATCGCATACGCGCTGATCAGCATGCCGGCTTGCGGAATCGACACGTGCACGCCGTCGGCGATCACGGGCAGCAGGCCCATCGGCGAGAACTCGGTCGTGCCGATGCCGAACGCACCGGCGGCGAGTGCCAGCAGCGGTAGCGCGGCGCTGCCACCCGGGCGGGAAGGAGGGGAAGTCGTGGTATTCACGCGATGGGCTCCTGTAGTCGAGAAACAACGAACGGCACGGGCCGTTGAGGACAGGACGAAGTGTGCCTGCATGACTTTTGCGGAAAAAGCCGCGTCCGAACGAAATTATCTTGATTTCATGTCAACAATGCAGCGAGCGCCTGAAGCCCGGTGGTGCGGCGGGTGAAAGAGACGTTTTTTTGTGAAAGATTTTTGTAAAGCTCGGGATGCGGCATGAGGCCGGGAGATTGCGATCCATCGGCGCTTCGACGGTCGCTCCCGTCAGACGAGCCGGAAGCGGTCCACCGACTGTCCGGCGATGGGTGGCCGTGCGGATCGGACGGGCCGGTCAGGCGGCTGGCGCCACGCCGGGCGAATCTCGCATCATCGCTGAAACCTTTTGCAGACAAGGCCCGCGGCCAAAAAAAGCCCCGATCACAGGGGGACCGTGACCGGGGCGGAAAGGCATCCTCTCTTTGGCACGAGGGTTGGATGCGCGCGCAGTATATTTCGGGTCATGACAATTCGAAGCGGCGTTAAACGGCCGTTTTTGGTGTCAATTTAAAAACACCGGCGCTACGGCGTCCGGCGTCGTCGTTTTGAAAGCATTTCGCAAAAAAATGCGGCTGTTGGGCGTGTTTCGGCAGCCGAAGCGACGGTTGGGCGGAAGGGGATTCCGCCCGTCATTCGGCACCGCAAGTCACGTCGCTCAAGTGCCCGGCGCGGTTGCTGAATCTGCTGCCCACTCAGCCCGCTTGGCGGGCTTCACCGGTCGCATCGCGCACGGCCTCGAGAAACCGCGCGACGACGGGCGACGGTGGCACGGCCGCACCGTCGAACACGAACTCGATGTCGAAGCGGCTCGCGAGTTCGTCGAGCGCGATGAGCCGGACCGTGTGCGGGCAGGTCGGCGACGCGCTTTCCGGTACGAATGCACAGCCCATCCCGGCCGCGACGAGGCCGATCAACGTCGGAATGTCGCTGCCGACCTGCGCGATGCGCGGCATGAAGCCGGCCTGCTGGCACTGCGCCATCAGGAACCGGTGGTGCGCGGCGGAGCGCTGCGCGTCGAACCAGACGAACGGCTCGTTCGCGACGTCGGCCAGCGTGCGCGGCGCGGTGAAGCGTCCGCCCGGCGGCGCGGGCATCGCGAGCACGAAGCGGTCGCTCAGCAGCCGCACGCCCGACAGGTGCGGCGCCTCGTCCTGACGCCACGCCATGATCCCGCCGTCGAGCTGGCCGCGCATCAGCGCGTTCGCCTGTTCGGCCGACAGCATCGGCGCGATCGACAGCTTCACGTCCGGGCATGCGTCGCGAAACGCCTTGAGGACGGTTCCGACGACGGGCAGCGGCAGGCAGTTCGGCAGCGCTCCGAGCCGCAGCTCGCCCAGCTGGCCGGCCGCGCTGCGCAGGGCGCGCTCGCGGCTGTCCTGCAGTGTCGCGAGCAGGCCGGTCGCGTCCTGCAGGAAGCTGGCGCCGGCCGCCGTGAGCGTGACGCCCGTTGCGCGGCGCACCAGCAGCGGCGTGCCGATCGCGTCCTCAAGCTCGCGGATCTGTCGCGACAGCGCGGGCTGGACGATGCCGGCCGCGCGGGCGCCGGCCATCACGCTCCCGGCTTGCGCGACGGCCACGAAGTAGCGCAGGTGACGCAATTCGATCTGGCGCATGCGGCCTCCATTCAGGTTCATCGATATACCTGTGGAGCATAACAAACGCCATTCGATGGTATTGGAAAGCATGAGGGGCGTGCCGTACGATGACCGTCATTCCCCGCTCGCCGCTGCGCGTCGCGTGCGTTCTCTCCGTTCCCATTGGTCCCGCCCCATGCCGCTTCATATCCCGACCCCTTATATCCGCTCGCCAATCGCATCCCGCCGGCTCGGCAGGACCATCCGGCTGAAGCTCGACGCGCTGCAGCCGTCGGGCTCGTTCAAGCTGCGTGGCATCGGCGCCGTCTGCGAAGCGCGGCATGCGGCCGGCGCGCGGCGGTTCGTGTCGTCGTCGGGCGGCAACGCGGGCATCGCGGTCGCGTATTGCGGCCGCGAACTCGGCGTGCCGGTGCTCGTCGTCGTACCGGAGAGCGCGTCGGCCCGCGCACGCGAGCTGATCCGCGTCGAGGGTGCCGAGCTCGTCGTGCACGGTGCGAGCTGGGCCGAGGCGAATGCGTTCGCGCAGTCGGCCCTCGGCGAGCATGATGCGTTCGTCCATCCGTTCGACGATCGCGTGCTGTGGCAGGGCCACGCGACGATGATCGACGAGATGGCGGCGGCCGACCCGAAGCCCGACGCGGTCGTGCTCGCGGTGGGCGGCGGCGGGCTGCTGTGCGGCGTGCTCGAAGGGCTGGCGCGCAACGGCTGGCACGACGTGCCGGTGGTCGCGGTCGAAACGGAAGGCGCCAACTGCTATGCGCGCTCGCTCGCGCAGGGGCAGGTGGTCGAATTGCCGGCGATCACGAGCATCGCGACGTCGCTCGGCGCGAAGCGGCCGTGCGAGGCGGCGGTCGAATGGGCCGCGCGACACGAGATTCACCCGGTCGTCGTGTCCGATGCCGAGGCGGTGGCCGCGTCGCTGCGATTCCTCGACGAGCACCGGATCGTCGTCGAGCCCGCGTGCGGTGCCGCGCTGGCCGCGCTCGAGCGGCCGGTGCCCGTGCTCGCGTCAGCGAAGGATATCGCCGTGATCGTCTGCGGCGGCGTGACGGCAACCGTCGAGCAGATGCAGACGCTGCGCGCGACGTTGCGGTAGGTGGGGCGGGCGGCGTTGGCCGGTTTGTCGTGGGACGGCTGGATGGTGGTCGATGACGGATATCTCTGCGATCGTCAGCGATGACGCGACGGCGACCGTCGAGCCGACGCAGACGCTGCGTGCGACGTTGCAGAAGACGGGGCGGCCGGCACTAGCCGGCGTGTCGGATGACGGCCAGGCGGCCGTCGATCCCGGCGAACGTCGGCATCGGCCACGTGTGCCCGTCGCGCAGCATCGAAGCTACGTCAGCGACACGACGAGCGGGCCGCCGGCGGCGCAGCAATTCCTGTGACGAATGAGGGGGCGTATCGTCGCGCGGCGCCGGATGGGGTCGGGCGCGACGATACGGATGGCCTGTCAGTGTGCGGCCGGTGCGCTCGCGCCGGACGGTGCGGACGAGGCGACGGGGTTGGCGGCGGCAGGCGCGGGCGATGGGCTCGAGGGCGCCGATGCCGATACGGGGGCCGAGGCGGTGGATGCAGGCGCCGGCGCGACCGGTGCCGGTGTTGCAGCGGCCGGTGCCGAAACGGCAGGCGTCGATGCTGCTGCAGGTGACGATGCCGGGCCGGACGCGGAAGCCGGCACGGGAGCCGAAGCCGGCGTGGATGCCGGCCCGGACGCCGGTGCGTGCGTCGACGACGCGGCCGATGCAGGCGTCGCACCCGACGCCGCCACCGGCGCGGCAGCCCGCATCGCCGCCGGCGCGACCACGGCCGACGCGGCGGCCGGCACGGCGTTCGCCCCCGACTCGGGCGCGACCGCCGGCAACGAAAGCGGCACCGGCGCCGCGGGCGGCGTCGGCACGACCGGGGTCGTCATCTTCATCGGCTCGCCTTGCGGCGTCGGCGCGGGTTCGGGCAGCGGCGGGACGGGCTCCTTCTCGGCGGCCTTGACGGTCGCGCGGTCGCGGCGGGCCGGGTCGATCTTCAGGAAATGCTCGACGAGATTGAAGAAGCGCTCATAGAACACGCCGGCGGGAATCGTCTCGCTGGCGGTCTTGACGAGCGCGTCGTCGCTCGACCCGATCGGCAACGACAGCGAGCCGAACACGCTCAAGCCGACGCTGGCCGACGTATTCGACTTCTTCAGCGTGTAGCGATCCTGCACCGCGTTCACGTACGCGATGCTCGACGAGCCGTCCGCGTTCGCGTCCGCACACACGACGTGAAATTCGATCACGACGTGCATGTCGTTGTTCGGCTGGAAATTCTTGCTGCCGTCGACTGCATCGTTGCGCGACGACGACACCACATAGCCCTGGCTCAGCAGCGCGCGCCGCGCGGCCTCGCAGGCCGCGTCGGATTTCGAGTGGAACGTATGCGCGTACGGGCTGGTAGTCGCGTCGAACTGTTCCTGCTGGTAGATCGGCTTGGGCGGCGACGAGCATGCCGCCAGCACGGTCGCGGCCGCGAGCGCGCACGAAACGGAAAACAGGCGAAATCGGTTGTGCATGGCGTCTTTCAGAAGGCTTGGCGAGAGGTCGCGCAACGGCGGTGCCTGGATGAAGCGCGCGGCAATCTCGTAAGGCCGGGGCGTCATTATAGTTTCCTTTGATGTCGCGCTCGCTTCAGGCGGCCGGTGCGCCGCGTGCGGCGGCCAGCAATCGCGACGTCAGCGGATGGTGTTCGCCGCGCCGCGAGCGGATCGCGTGGATCTCCTCGGTCACGTCGCCCGCGCGCCCGAGCCGGCGCAAGCCGCGCAGCAGCGACGCATCGTTCGCGCCGAGTTCGCTCAGCGGGAACACGCCAAGGCCCCGCGCCGCGAACACGGCCATCAGCGCGCTGTCCTCGAATTCCCCCGCCACGCGCGGGACGATCCGTTCACCCTCCAGCCACTGGTCGAGTCGCGCGCGCAGCGCCGAATGCGCGGTCGGCAACAGCACGGGCAGATCGGCGAGGCACTGCGGAAAGTGCTGCCGCGCGGCCGGCGTGACGAGCGCCGCGGGGCCATACCAGTCGACCGGCGACGCGACGAGCCGCTCGCTCGTCACGCGCAGGTTCGAGCCGGACGGCGCGCCCTGGCCGGCCAGCACGAGATCGAGATGATGCAGCGCCAGCTCCGCGAGCAGCGCATCGTGCTCGCCTTCGTGGCACAGCAGCCGCAGCGTGGGGGTATCCAGCACGGGTGCCAGGATCGCATGCGCGGCGAGCTTGGAGATGCCGTCCGCGAGGCCGACCGCGAGCCGCACGGTCGGCTGGCTGGCCGCCGCGCGCACTTCGTCGGGGATCAGCCGCCCCATCTCGAAGATCGCCTCCGCGCGCGCAAACGCGGCCTGGCCGGCGTCGGTCATCGTGACGCCGCGCCCGGCCGGGCGCAATAACTGGTGCCCGAGCGCTTTTTCGAGGTCGCGCACCTGCGCGCTGATCGTCTGCACGGCCATGTCGAGCCGCGCGGCCGCACGCGCGAAGCCGCCTTCCTTCACGACGACCCAGAAGTAGTACAGATGGCGGAAATTGAGCATCGGATCGTAATTTCGGAAAAACCGAACCAAAAATCAGATTCTGTCTGATTTTTTCGAAGTTCGGGGCGGCCTATGATCTGGCTTTCCACTTTCGTATCGGCCCATTTCATGGACTACCTGCTGACACTTGCCGCCGACCCCGCCGTCTGGGCGGCGCTCCTGACGCTCGTCGTGATGGAAGTCGTGCTCGGCATCGACAACCTGATCTTCATCTCGATCCTCAGCAACAAGCTGCCCGAAGCGCAGCGCGCCCGCACGCAACGCCTCGGCATCGCGCTCGCGCTGGTGATGCGCCTCGCGCTGCTCGGCAGCGTCGCGTGGATCGCGAGCCTCACCGAACCCGTGTTCACGCTGTTCGACCATGCGTTCTCGTGGCGCGACCTGATCCTGCTGTCGGGCGGCCTGTTCCTCGTGTGGAAGGCGACCACCGAGATCCATCACCACGTGTCGCGCGACGGTGACGGCGCGGGCGGTTCGGGCGGTGCGGTCGGCCTGACGATGTGGGCCGCGATTGGCCAGATCGTGATGCTCGACATCGTGTTCTCGATCGACAGCATCGTGACCGCGATCGGCATGACCGAGCACGTGCCGATCATGTTCGTCGCGGTGATCGTCGCCGTCGCCGTGATGTTGTTCGCCGCGCAGCCGCTCGCACGCTTCATCGACCGCAACCCGACCATCGTGATGCTCGCGCTGTCGTTCCTGGTCGTGATCGGCATGACGCTGATCGCCGAAGGTTTCGGTTCGCATGTGCCGAAGGGCTATATCTACGCGGCAATGGCGTTCTCGGCTTTCGTCGAAGGCATGAACATGCTGGCGCGGCGCGCGAAGGCGAAGCGCTCGGCACCGACGGATGGCCACTGAGCCAGCGCGCGTGACACGGCTGCCGCTGCGGTGGCCGGCGTCACGCGCCTCATAGGGAATCCAGACGAAATTCGCACGGAAAGGAGAAGCGTGATGAAATGCCCAGTCTGCAAGACGCCCGACCTGCTGATGGCCGAGCGCCAGTCGATCGAGATCGACTACTGTCCGACCTGCCGCGGCGTGTGGCTCGACCGCGGCGAACTCGACAAGCTGATCGCACGCGAAACCGGCGACGCGCCGGTGCGTCGCGACGCGGTGCCCGTGCGGCACGATGCGCAAGCGCCGCGCGGCCATGACGGCGGGTGGGGGCGAGATGCTCGCTCTTACGACGACCGTGACAGACACGATGACCGCTCGCACGACGATCGCTACAAGCACGACGGCCAGCGTCGCAAGAAATCGGTGTTCGACCTGTTCGACTTCGACTGATTGCGCTGCACGTCGTAATAAAGCCCCGCCGGGCGCGTACCCGGCGGGGCTTTTTCATGCGTGCGGGATGACCGCCCGCGTGGGGCTTATGCGTTGCCGGCCGTCACGTCGATGCGGCGCGGACGCGTTTCCTCGCGGCGCGGAATCGTCAGCGTCAGCACGCCGTCGCGCAGGTTCGCATCGATCCTCGACGTGTCGAGATCGGGGCTCAGCACGAAGCTGCGCGCATAGCGCGTCGCGCGGATTTCGGCGTGCCGCACGCGCAGGTCGGCCGGTATGTCGAGATGCGTGTCGGCTTCGATCGTCAGCGTGTTGTCGTGCACCTTCACGTCGAGGTTCTCGCGCGGCACGCCGGGCAGGTCGGCCCGCAGCGTGACGCCGAGATGATTCTCGACGATGTCGACGGCCGGCGTGATCGCGGGCCGGCGGGCCGCTTCGGCGGCAGCGGGGTGGACGGTGTTCGTCTGACGCTCGGCCAGGGTCGGGTTCGCATTCATGTCGGTATCCTGAGTATTATTGAATGGTGATCGCACGCGGCTTCGATGCCTCGCGCCGGCCGACGCGAATCAGCAGGCAGCCGTTTTCGTAGCGGGCGCTGACCTGGTCGGGATCCGCGTCCCGCGGCAGCTCGACGACACGGCGGAATGCGCCGTGGAAGCGTTCCTGTGCATAGGTGCGCAGATCGTCGCCTTCGCCGCGCGGCGCAGGCTTGCGCTCGCCGCTGATCGTCAGCAGGTCCTTGTCGATCGAGACGTCGAAGTCGGCTGCGGCCATGCCGGGCGCGAACGCAACGATCTCGATGGCACCGTCGGTGGCGCCGACGTTGAGCGCGGGAAAGGCGCCGGGCCGTACCGCGCGGATGCCGGCCGGACGATCGCCGAGCAGGTTGGCCACTTGCCGCTGCACGCGGGCGAATTCGTCGAACAGGTCGCTGCCGAAATGGATACCGCTCATGTTGGTCCTCCTGAACAGGGAACGCGGGAGACGTGACGGCGCGACGCCTGCGGCGGGCGCGTCGTGGATGCTCCACTGGATCGAAACGGGAGCAGTGCGCTGCATGTTGCACTGCCCGACGACGCGTAATTAGTGGCAGCCGAAGCGCATTTCAAGAGGGAATCTGCAATCTGCGTCAATGCAGGCCCGCGCGATTCGATGCGACAATCGCCGCGATCTGTTTGCAGACCAACGACACGGGACAATCATGGACATTCGACGCATCGCGATCGTCGGCGCCGGCGTGATCGGCGCGAGCTGGGCCGCTTTCTATCTGACGCAGGGCTTCGACGTCGTCGCGACCGATCCGGCGCCGCAAGCCGACATGCGGTTACGCGACGCGCTGGCTGCGTTTCTCGGCGACCGGGCCGCCGAACTTTCCGCGCGGCTGTCGTTCGACGCCGATCTCGTGCGTGCGCTCGACGGCGTCGACTTCGTGCAGGAGAACGGCCCGGAGCGGCTCGACCTGAAGCGCGCGTTATACCGGCAGATGGACGACGTGCTGCCCGCGCACGTGCCGATCGCGTCGAGTTCGTCGGGCCTGAAGATGTCGGACATCCAGACCGCGTGCGACAAGCATCCGGAGCGTTGCCTGATCGCGCATCCGTTCAATCCGCCGCACCTGATTCCGCTCGTCGAGCTGGTCGGCGGCGATGCCACCAGCCAGGACGTGATCGCGCGCGTGAAGGATTTCTACGATGCGCTCGGCAAGCAGACGATCGTCCTCAACAAGGAAATGACCGGCCACGTCGCGAACCGGCTCGCGGCCGCGCTGTTCCGCGAGGTGTATCACCTCGTCGGCGAAGGCGTCGTGAGCGTGGCCGATGCGGACAAGGCCGTCGCATGGGGGCCCGGCCTGCGCTGGGGGCTGATGGGGCAGTGCCTGACCTATCACCTCGGCGGCGGCGCGGGCGGGATCGCGCACTTTCTCGAACACCTGTCGGGGCCGATCACGAGCTGGTGGGACGATCTCGGCACGCCTTCGTTCGATCCGGACGTCGATCGCAAGCTGAACGACGAATTGCGCGCGATCCAGGGCGAGCGCTCGATGCAGGAGCTCGCGGCCGAACGCGACCGCCTGCTCGTCGAGCTGATCGACGCGCGGCGCCGTAGCTTCCTGCCGTGATCGCGCCGCGACGTCGCGTACGGGCCGCGGCCGGCTACTGCTGCGCGGCGGTTTGCGGTGCCTGCGGCGTCTGCGCCAGCCACGCCGGGCTCACGGCCTGCACGAGTTCGCGGTTGCGCGAACGTGTCGCGGCGTCCGGCGGGTAGTTGCCGTCGTTGGTCGGCAGTTCGCCGTCGAGATAGGCCTGCTTGAGCTGGTCGATGACTTCCGCGCGTGTCAGGCCCTGTTGTGCCGGGGCCGAAGCGTCGGTCTGGGCAAAGGCGGGGGAGAGCAAGGTGGCTGCAGCGGTCGCGACGGCGAATCGCAGGACGTTGTTCATGGCGTGCTCCGATCAAGGGGACGGGTACCGGACGCGCGCGGCGATGCGCGGTGCGTTCCGATGGGTCCCATTGTCGCGAGCGGGTGCTGCGTGGACGATGACGCGTTCCGGGCAAAGCTGTCAGGTGCGGGCGCGGCCGCACCTGCGTCGGTCGCTCCCGATGCGGTTACAACTCCGACGCCGCCGTGATCAGCGTCGCTTCGAGTGCGAGCGTCGAACGCGACGCGGCCGCTGGCCGGTCGATCACGTATTCGAGTTCGCCGAGTTCGGGCAGCCCGGCCTCGAGCCGTGCGAGCCCGGCCGGGATCACGTAGCCGGCGAACGCGCTGACGCCGAGCCCCGCGCTCGCGGCGGCGCGCAACACCGCGACGCTGCTGCTCACGACCGCGATCCGGTACGGCCGCCCGACGGCCTCGAGCGATTCGAGCACGCGGCGGCGCGACACGCTCGGCTCCGGATGCATCGCGAGCGGCAGCACGGCCTCGTGGCCGGTGATCCGCGAATCGGGGCCCGTGCACCAGTACAGCGGCTCGCTGCGGATCACGCGGCCGCGCCGGCTGCCGGCGATGCGCTTCGCGAACACGAGATCGTGCCGCCCCTCGTCGAGCGCGTCGAACAGGTCGCCCGACAGCCCGGTCGAGATCGCGAGCTCGACTTCCGGATTGCGCTGCACGAAGCTCGCGAGCGCGGCCGTCAGGTGCGCCGACGCGAAATCCTCCGACATCGCGAGCCGCACCTTGCCCGACAGCGGCGGCCCGCACACCGACGTGACGGCCTCGTCCATCAGTTCGAGGATGCGCACCGCGTAGCGGAACAGCGCGTCGCCGTGCTGCGACAGGTGCACGTTGCGCGTGTCGCGTTCGAACAGCGGCCGGTCGAGCAGCTCCTCGAGGCGGCGGATATGCTGGCTGACGGTCGACTGCGACAGGCTCACGCGCTCGGATGCGGCGGTGAAGCTGCCGGACTGGGCGACGGCGACGAAGCTGCGCAGCAGCTCGGGCGGTAACGGGCGCATTGCTAAATCCACTGAATCGGTTTCGACAACTTCATAAATGGCCGCATTTGGCGGCGCTAGTATCGGATCACGCGCCAGTGCGGCCTCCGCGAACGAGGGGCACCGGACGCGTAGCCCGTGTCGTGCCGCCGATGGCATCGGTCAGTCTAAGCCATCCGGCGTCCGGCCCGAAACCGCATCATCCCATCGACCCCGAGAACGCGCTCGCACGACGAGCCGCCGGGCCGCGGCGCCCCGCCGCAGGAGACAGACAGTCCGCCCGGGATCGGCGTGCGGGCCTGGCTCCCGCACGCGTCAGGCGCCCGTCACGAAGAGACTGGAGATGACTCATGATCATCTACGGAACCGCGCTGCTGGCGTTCTGCCACCTGGCCGGACTGTTCCTCGGCGACCTGCTCGGCAGCGCGATCGGCGTGAAGACGAACGTCGGCGGCGTCGGCATCGCGATGCTGCTGCTGATCTGCCTGCGGCTCTGGCTGCACCGGCGCGGCTGGCTGCCGAAGGAGACCGAGGCCGGCGTCGGTTTCTGGGGCGCGATGTACATCCCGGTCGTCGTCGCGATGGCCGCGAACCAGAACGTCGTCGCCGCGCTCAAGGGCGGGCCGGTCGCGCTGCTGGCCGCCGTCGGCGCGGTCGCGATCTGCGCATGCTGCATCGCGGTACTCGCGCGCACGGGGCGCGACGACACGGCCTTCGCGGGCGTGCCGCAATTCGAAGAACAGTGAAGGAGGCCGCCATGCTGCAGATGCTCGAAAAAACCGTCGCCCACAACGGGCTCGTCGCGTCGTTCGCGCTGGTCGGCCTGATCATGTGGCTGTCGTCGATCGCGTCGCGCAAGCTCACGTTCGGCCGCGTGCACGGCTCCGCGATCGCGATCGTGATCGGCCTCGTGCTCGCCTATGTCGGCGGCGCATTCACCGGTGGCGAGAAGGGGCTGGCCGACGTCAAGCTGTTCGCCGGCATCGGCCTGATGGGCGGCGCGATGCTGCGCGATTTCGCGATCGTCGCGACCGCGTTCGAAGTGCAGCCGACCGAGGCGCGCAAGGCCGGGCTCGTCGGCGTCGTGTCGCTGCTGCTCGGCACCGTGCTGCCGTTCATCGTCGGCGCGTGCGTCGCGCGCGCATTCGGCTATACCGACGCGGTCAGCATGACGACGATCGGCGCGGGCGCCGTCACCTACATCGTCGGTCCCGTCACGGGCGCGGCGATCGGCGCGAGTTCCGACGTGATCGCGCTCAGCATCGCGACGGGCCTCGTCAAGGCGATCATCGTGATGGTCGGCACGCCGGTCGCGGCCAACTTCATGGGCCTGAAGACCCCGCGCTCCGCGATGATCTTCGGCGGCCTGGCCGGCACCGTCAGCGGCGTGAGCGCGGGGCTCGCCGCGACCGACCGCCGGCTCGTCCCGTACGGCGCGCTCGTCGCGACGTTCCACACGGGCGTCGGCTGCCTGCTCGGGCCGTCGCTGCTGTTCTTCACGACGCGCGCGCTGGTCGGCGCATAGGCCCGACCGATGGGCGGCTCGAGAGCGGGCCGCATCCATCGCCGCGTCCTCTGAGTCGCATTCGTCAACATCATCAATCGGCGGCGGCGCCAGGCTTAGAATGCCGCTGAACCATCGAAGCGGGAGAACTGTTCATGACGGGATGGAATCACGCGCGGCAGGCGCGCGATGCACGCCTCGCGGCCGGCGCGGCTTACGCGCAGGGCAAGCGGGTCGATGCGCGCGACACCGTGGCGTTGCTCGAAGCGGTGCTGCGGCCCGGCGACCGCGTCTGCCTCGAAGGCGACAACCAGAAGCAGGCCGACCTGCTCGCGACGGCGCTCGCCGACGTCGACAGTGCGAAGGTGCACGACCTGCACATGGTGCAATCGGGCGTCGTGCTGCCCGAGCATCTCGACGTGTTCGAGCGCGGCATCGCGAAGCGTCTCGACTTCGCCTACTCTGGCCCGCAGTCGCAGCGGATCGCGAAGCTGCTGTTCGGCGGCAAGATCGCGCTCGGCGCGGTGCACACCTATCTCGAGTTGTTCGCACGCTACTTCATCGACCTCACGCCGCAGGTCGCGCTGATCGCCGCGGTCAGCGCGGATCGCGACGGCAACCTGTACACCGGCCCGAACACCGAAGATACGCCGACCGTCGTCGAGGCCACCGCGTTCAAGGACGGCATCGTGATCGCGCAGGTCGACCGCATCGTCGACAAGGTGCCGCGCGTCGACATCCCGGGCGACCGCGTGCATTTCGTCGTCGAGGCCGGCCGGCCGTTCTACGTCGAGCCGCTGTTCACGCGCGATCCGGCGGCGATCACCGAAACGCAGATCCTCACCGCGATGCTCGCGATCAAGGGCATCTACGCGCCATACGGCATCAAGCGCCTGAACCACGGGATCGGCTTCAACACGGCCGCGATCGAGCTGCTGCTGCCGACCTACGGCGAGAAGCTCGGGCTGAAGGGCAAGGTGTGCTCGCACTGGGCGCTCAATCCGCATCCGACGCTGATTCCCGCGATCGAGTCGGGCTGGGTCGAGCAGATCCACTGCTTCGGCTCGGAAGTCGGGATGGACGACTACATCCGCGCGCGCTCCGACATCTGGTTCACGGGCCCCGACGGGTCGCTGCGCTCGAACCGCGCGTTCTGCCAGACCGCCGGCCTGTATGCGTGCGACATGTTCATCGGCTCGACGCTGCAGATCGACCTGTCCGGCCATTCGTCGACGGTCACGGCCGAGCGCATCGCCGGTTTCGGCGGCGCGCCGAACATGGGCAGCGACGCGCGCGGCCGGCGCCATCCGAGCGAGCCGTGGCTGAAGGCCGGCGCGGAAGCCGATCCCGACACGCCGGCGGCGCTCAGGCGCGGCCGCAAGCTCGTCGTGCAGATCGGCGAGACGTTCGGCGACAAGAACGTGCCGATGTTCGTCGAGAAGCTCGACGCGCTGAAGCTCGCCGACAAGCTGCAGCTCGACCTCGCGCCGATCATGGTCTACGGCGACGACGTCACGCACATCGTCACCGAGGAAGGGATCGCGAACCTGCTGATGTGCCGCGACAAGGACGAACGCGAGCACGCGATCCGCGGCGTCGCCGGCTATACGGAAGTCGGCCGCGGCCGCGACCGGAAGATGGTCGAGCGGCTGCGCGAGCGCGGCGTGATCCGTCGCCCGGAGGATCTCGGTATCGATCCGCTCGACGCCGATCGCCGCTGGCTCGCCGCGCGTTCGATCAAGGATCTCGTGCACTGGTCGGGCGGCCTGTATGCGCCGCCGGCCCGGTTCCGCAACTGGTAAGGACAAGGGCATGGAACAGTTGAACTATCGCTTCACCGCGCGCGAACGCGCGAAGGGCGAGCAGGCCGCGGCGCTCGTCGGCGTGGTGGCATCCGGCAATCTCGAAGTGCTCGTCGAGCGCGTGCTGCCGGGCAACGAATGCGAGATCGACATCCGCACGGCGGCGGTCGGGTTCGGCGCGGTGTGGCAGGCCGTCGTCACGGATTTCGTCGAGCGGCGCACACCGGGCGGCCTGAAGCTGTCGATCAACGACGGCGGCGCGCGGCCCGACATGGTGTCGCTGCGGCTCGCGCAGGCGGTGCGGGCGATCGAGGGAGAGGCAGCATGAACGACGTGAAGCACGATCACGACGCCCCCGCGTTCGTCGCGAATGCCGCGAGCTGGTACGAAGCATCGGCGCGGCAGCGCATCGACGGGCTGCTGGACGCGGGCAGTTTCAGCGAATTCCTCGGCCCGGCCGAGCGCGTGACGAGCCCGCACCTGCCGCTGTTCGACCTGCCGCAGCAGTTCGACGACGGGATGGTGGTCGGCCACGGCCGGCTCGACGGCCAGCCGGTGTTCGTCGCCGCGCAGGAAGGCCGCTTCATGGGCGGCGCGTTCGGCGAAGTGCACGGCGCGAAGCTCACCGGGCTGCTGCGGGCTGCGCGCGAAACCGGCAAGCCGGTGCTGATCCTGTTCGATACGGGCGGCGTGCGGCTGCAGGAAGCGAACGCGGGCGAACTCGCGATCGCCGAGATCATGCGCGCGCTCGTCGAAGCGCGCACGGCCGGCGTGCCGGTGATCGGGCTGATCGGCGGGCGCGCGGGCTGCTATGGCGGCGGTGGGTTGCTCGCCGCGTGCTGCTCGGCGCTCGCGGTATCGGAACAGGGCCGCATCAGCGTGTCGGGCCCCGAAGTGATCGAGACCAATCGCGGCGTCGAGGAATTCGATGCGAAGGACCGCGCGCTGATCTGGCGCACGATGGGCGGCAAACACCGGCGGCTGATCGGCGGCGCGGATCGCTACGTGGCCGACACGCCCGAAGCGTTCCGCGCGGCGGCGCTCGAGCTGATCGGCCGTGCGCCGAAGTTCGATGCGGCGATGCTGCGCGCGGAGCAGGCCCGCCTCGAAGCGCGCGTCGAACGGTTCGGCGCGTGCAAGGATGCGCTCGACGTGTGGCGCACGCTCGGTGCAAGCGCACCGGAAGCGATTCCGGGGATGCCGGACGATGCCTTCGCCGCGCTCGCGGACCAACTGCAGGAGAGCTCGCATGACGCTCGATGAAGTCCTGGATTCACTGTTCCCGCAAGGCCATTCGATCGCCCGTCACGGCGGCCTGCTGACCGGCCACGCGGAACTGGCCGGCACGCGCGTCGACGTGATCGGCGTCGCCGACCGTTTGCCGTTCGGCATCGACGAGGCGCTGACGCTCGCGGCGCGCGTGCTCGACACGATCGAGCGCGGCGGCGACACGCCGATCCTCGTGCTGGTCGACAGCGACAGCCAGCGGATGAGCAAGCGCGACGAGCTGCTGGGCCTGAACGAAGGGCTGTCGCATCTCGCGAAGTGCCTGATGCACGCGGATCTCGCCGGGCACCGGACGATCGGCGTGTTGTATGGCCACACGGCCGCCGGCGCGTTCATCGCGACCGCGCTCGCGACGCGCACGCTGCTCGCGGTGCCGGGCGCCGAGCCGGAGGTGATGGACCTGCCGTCGATGTCGCGCGTGACCAAGCTGCCGATCGACGTGCTGAAGGAGATGTCGCGCTCGACGCCGGTGTTCGCGCCGGGGCTCGACAATCTCGTGAAGATGGGCGCCGTCGACGCCGTGCTCGATCCGGCCCGCGCGCTCGACGCGCAGGTCGGTGAATGGCTCGGCAAGCCGGCCGACCGCGCCGACCCGCGTGCCGCGCGCGGCCGGCCGGTTGCCGCCGATGTCGCCCAGCGCGTCGAGGCACTCGCGCGTGCCGCACGCTGAGCTGCCGCTGCGCCGCCACACGCTCGTCACGCTGACGGCGGCGGGGTGGGGCGCGGCATTCGCGCGCGATCCCGCGCTCGCGGCCGATCCGCTCGTGCAGGCGTGGGCCGAACGCGGCTGGCCGCTGATCGTGCGCCGCGCGTCGCCCGACGAGGCCGATGCCGGCCGCGTGCCGCTCGGCCTGCCGCTGCCGCCTTCCGCGGGCAAGCGGCGCATCGCGCTGAGCGCGGCTACCGACGCGCTCGCGGCGGTCGGCCCGCTGCCGGCGTTGTCCGACGTGCTCGCCGCCGCGCCCGAAGCGTGGCGCACGGCGTTGCGCGAACTCGATGCGCTCGGTGCGCGTTACGGCGTGCAGGGCCGCGTGTTCGGCAGCCTTGCATGGCAGGCGCTGACGGGCGAACCCTATCTGGGGGCGTCGTCCGATCTCGACATCGTGTTCCCGCTGCCGGACCCGGCGTCGCTCGCGCCGCTGCTCGACGGCCTCGCGGCGATCGACGCGCGCGCGCCGATGCGCATCGACGGCGAACTGCTGCGCGACGACGGCGCGGGCGTCAACTGGCGCGAACTGCATACGCGGCAGCCTGAAGTCGCGGTCAAGACCGCGATCACCGTCGAACTGATGCCGGCCGACGCATTCATCGGAGGTGCGCGATGAGTGCATGGGCTGCCTGCCGCGTACCGGCGCCGTCCGAAGCCGAGCGCATCGCCGAACTGGCCGAGCGCAGCCTCGTGCTCGAAATCGCGACCTTTCCGAAGCCGGGGCTCGTCAGTCATGTCGACACCGGCAGTCACACCGACATGGATGCCGCGACGTTCGCCCGCAGCGCCGCCGTGCTGCGGCCGTATTTCGCCGAGTTGGCCGACGCGGGCGCACGCGATGCGGACATGGCTGTGCTGCGCAAGATCGGCCTGCGTGCCGAGCACGCGATGCTCGCCGCGACCGGCGGCGTCAACACGCATCGCGGCGCAATCTTCGGGCTCGGGCTGCTGTGTGCGGCCGCGGGCCGCCGTGCGATGCCGGGGGCCGTGCCGGTCGGAATGACGCTCGGTGCGTTCGTTTCGCGCCGCTGGGGTGCCGATATCCTCGGCGGCCCGCGCTTGCCCGACAGCCACGGCGAACGCGCGAGCCGCCGCTACGGCGTCGGCGGCGCACGTCGCGAGGCGGCCGACGGTTTCACGACCGTCTATGCGGTCGGACTGCCCGCGTTGCGTCGCGCGCAGCGTGACCTGCCGGGCGACCCGGAAGCCGCGCGCGTCGATGCATGCTTCTCGCTGATCGCCGCGCTCGACGATACGAACCTGCTGCACCGGGGCGGGCAGGCCGGCCTCGACTTCGCGCGGGCGACCGCACGCGCGTTCGTGGCACGTGGCGGTGTGCGTGCGCGCGACTGGCGGCTGCGCGCGGCCGCCGCGCATCGTGCGTTCGTGGCACGGCGGCTGAGCCCTGGCGGCGCGGCCGACCTGCTCGCGATGAGCGTCTTCGTCGATGCGTTCGACGTTGACGAGGGCGCGCGATGACGCTGGCCATCCTCTGTTCGGGACAGGGCGCGCAGCGCGCCGACATGTTCGACCTGACCGGCGCCGCGCCGCAGGCCGACGCGCTGTTCGCGCATGCCGGCCGGCTCCTCGGCGACGATCCGCGCGCATGGGTCCGGCAGGCCGGGCCGGACGCGCTGCGCGAAAACCGTGCCGCGCAGATTCTCTGCACGGTCCAGGCGCTCGCCGCCGCCGTGCTGCTCGACGCGGTGTGGCCGCGCCGGCGCTGCGTCGCCGGCTACAGCGTCGGCGAAGTCGCGTCGTGGAGCGTCGCGGGAATGATCGAGCCGGACGCCGCGCTCGACCTGGCCGATGCGCGTGCGCGCGCGATGGATGCCGCGAGCGGCGGCGACGAGCGGATGGTGTTCGTACGCGGCCTGACGCGCGCGCAACTCGCGCGGTTGTGCGACGGTCGCGACGCGGCGATCGCGATCGCGAATCCCGGCGACGCGTTCGTGGTCGCCGGGCGGCAGGCCGATGTCGATGCGGTGGCCGACGACGCGGCGCGCGACGGCGCGCTGCGCGTCGCACCCGTCTGCGTGCGGATCGCGTCGCACACGCGCCGGCTCGCCGCGGCCGTGCCAGTGTTTCGCGCGTCGCTCGCCGCGACGCCGGTGCGGCGGCCGCTGCCCGGCGCGCGGCTGTTTTCGGGGATCGATGGCGCATCGGTGCTCGACGTCGACGCCGGCCTCGACAAGCTTGCGCGGCAGATCGCGGAGCCGGTCGAGTGGGCGGCCTGTCTGGCCGCCTGCGTGGAGGCCGGTGCGACCGCGTTCCTCGAGCTCGGTCCCGGCCGCGCGCTGGCCGAGATGGCGGGCGGCGCCTATCCGGCGCTGCCGGCGCGCAGCCTCGCGGATTTCCGTTCCGTCGACGGCGTGGCGAGCTGGCTCTCACGCGTCGCGGCGGGCTGATCGACCGCATGAAAAACGGGCTGTAACCCGCGCATCGGGCACCGGTTTTGCGCTGTGTGTTGCGCCGGCGCAGCAGCATCGCAGGTGGTGCTTGCCACGCGAAATGGCGTCGCTAAAATGGCGCCCGCCATGAGACCAGCCGCCTTCCTTCTCGCCGCGCTTTGCTGCGCGGCGAGCGCCCACGCCGCCCAGATTCCGTCCGATGCCGCATCGGTCGGCACATACTTTTCGTATGACAATGCGGCGGCCGACGCGACCGTCGACCTGATCGGGCAGGCGCAGCGCCGTGTGCTGCTGGCCGGTTACACGCACGTGCCGCCGGCGGTCGCGAGCGCGCTGCGCGCCGCCCGCGCGCGCGGGGTCGAGGTGCGTGTCGTGCTCGTGCGTTCGCCGCGCGCGGGCAGGTACAGCGGCGCGGGCTATCTGAAATCCTCCGGTATCGACGTGGCGATCGATTCGCGGCACGGCGATCCTGCGCCGCGCTTCGTGATCGTCGACGACAGCGTCGCGCTGACCACGCTGTCCGAAGGCGCGGCCGCGCATGCGGAAACGGTGAACGTGTTCCAGCGTGCGCCCGAGCTCGCGCAATCCTATGCACAGTCGTTCTGGCGGCTGTACCGGCAGGCCGGCGGCCTCTGACCTTTCCCTCGGCGCCGCGCGTGCCGGTGTGACCCTGCTTGCATCGGCGCGGCCGATGAACCATGCTCGTTGACAGGCGCCGCGCGGGTTTCGCGCATCCGGCGCAACGGCAGGGAGCCGATCGTGTTCGAGTGTTTTGCCGATCGCACCGATGCCGGCTGCCAGCTGGCCGGCGCATTGGGTGATTACGCAGGGCGTGGCGATGTCGTCGTGCTCGCGTTGCCGCGCGGCGGTGTGCCCGTCGCGTATCCGGTCGCGTGTGCGCTGCATGCACCGCTCGACGTGCTGGTCGTGCGCAAGCTCGGCGTGCCGTACGATCCCGAGCTCGCGATGGGCGCGATCGCGACGGGCGGCGCGATTCATCTGCAGCGTTCGGTGCTCCGCTCGATGAACGTATCCGACGAACAACTCGCCGACGTGGTCGCGCGCGAGACCGCCGAACTGCATCGGCGCGAAGCGCTGTATCGCGGTGCCGCGCCGCCGCTGCCGGTCGAAGGGCGCATCGCGATTGTCGTCGACGACGGCGTCGCGACCGGCGCGTCGATGCGCGTCGCGCTGCAGGCGCTACGCGAGCGTCACCCGGCGCGGATCATCGCGGCTGCCCCGGTCGCGCCGGCGGGTACACGGCATGTGTTCGACGATCTGGCCGACGCATTCGTCGCGGTGACGCTGCCGCTGCCGTTCTTCGGGATCAGCCAGTTCTACGCGCGCTTCGAGCAGACGAGTGACGACGAGGTGCGCGCATTGCTCGACGCGGCGCGGCGCTGATTCGGCGTCACGTCCGCCTGATGCGGCGCGGGCGAGGGCGGCGGGATTCGGCCCACGCGAACACGCGCTGCAGCATCGGATGCACATCCCCGTGCCAGCGCGCCCCCGTAAACAGCCCGTAGTGATCGCAGTCGTCGATGTCGATGCGGAAGCGCTCGTCGTCGGCGAGGCCGCTGCACAGGTCAAGCGCCGCGTGCGTCTGGCCGGCGCCCGTGACCTTGTCGCATGCACCTTCGACGGTCAGCAGGACGATGCCGCGCAAGGCCGCCGGCTCGACGCGCTGGCCGCCCACGTCCCACGTGCCGAGCGCAAGGCTCATGCGCTGGAACACGATGTCGACCGTATCGAGGAAATACTCGGCCGGCATGTCGAGCAGCGCCGTGTATTCGAGCAGCGCGCGCCGCGCGCCGGCGAGCCCGGTCATGTCGAAGCGCGACGCGGCCAGCGCGTACGCTTCGATCAGCGACAGGAAGCGCTGCGGGTACACGAGCGCGATCTCGCCCTGTTGCAGATAGGTGGGAAACACGTGGCGGCCGTGTCCCGCGAAGCCGGGCGGCACGACGTCGATCAGGTGGCGGCGGCACCAGCCGAGCGAATGCGCGGCAGCGGCTGTGCCGAGCGCACTCGGATTCCGGCGCGCGTCGAGCGGGCCGCCGATCAGCGTGATGCTCGCGGGCGAGGGGAGACCGCGGGCCGCCCGCAGCGCGAGCGCGCCGAGCGCCGGCACGGTCGCCTGGCACACGGCGACGACATGCAGCGGCCGGTCGTCGTGCGCGAGCCCGTCGACGAAGCCGTCGAGTGTCGCGACGTACTCGTCGAGCCCGAAGCGGCCTGACGCGAGCGGCACGTCGCGCGCATTGCGCCAGTCGGTGATGCAGACATCGCCGTCCGCGAGCAGCGTCTCGACGGTTTCCCGCATCATCACGGCCGCGTGCCCGGCGAGCGGCGCGCACAGCAGCACCGTGCGCCGCGCGTCGGCGCGCGTGAAGTGCCGCAGGTCGCAGAACGGCGTGCGCGCGACGACGCGCTCGCCGAGCGCCGGCCAGCCGATGTCGAAGTGCGGGGGGGCGTCCGGCGGCCCGAGCAGCGGCTCGATCAGGTCGTCGTAGCACGATGACGCGGCATGCGGCAGCGTGGCCGCGGGCCACGCGTCGAACGCGTGCCGCGTCGCGGCGCGCCAGGCGCGCATCCATTCCCGCTGCTGCTCGACGAGGGCATACCACATGACGAACCTTGGGGCGGAAGGGGCGTGAACTTGCATTATGGTCACTGTGGCCGGACAACGTGAGCCCCGTGCGCGGCCGGTTGATGTGCATCAGGCGCACGGGCGCACGGGCGCGAAGGCCGGCCGCGCACGTTCCGCTATGTCGGCAAACGCATTCGTGGCGCCGGCGCCGGCGCCGGCGCGGGTCCGGTGCCGGCGGCGGCGGGCGCTAGGCGAAGCCAGACGACGCTGCTACAGTCGTCGTTCCCATTCCCCTCAAGCGGAGCGTTCGCGATGAAGCTGATCGGCATGCTGGATTCCCCGTTCGTGCGTCGGGTCGCCGTTTCGGCGAAGCTGCTCGACCTCCCGTTCGAACACGAGTCGATCTCGGTGTTCCGTCATTTCGAGCAGTTCAGGGCAACCAACCCGGTCGTCAAGGCGCCGACGCTCGTGACCGACGACGGCGCGACGCTGCTCGATTCGTCATTGATCGTCGACTATCTCGATCATCGGGTCGCGCCCGAGCGGCGCTTGCTGCCCGATACCGCCGATGCACGGCTGCGCGCGCTCGTGCCGGTCGGCTTCGCGCTGGCGGCCGCCGAGAAGACCGTGCAGGTCGTCTACGAGCAGGCGCTGCGTCCGGCCGACAAGCAGCATGCGCCGTGGCTCGAGCGCGTGCTGAGCCAGATCGAGGGCGCATACGGCGCACTGGAGCCGCTCGTCGCGGCCGCGAACGGCTGGTTCGGCGGCGCGCGCCTGCTGCAGTCCGACGTGACGGTCGCGGTCGCATGGCGCTTCACGCAGTTCATGGCCGCCGACTACCCGGTGCTCGCGCGGATCGATCCGGCCCGTTATCCGGCACTGGCCGCGCATTCGGCGCGGGCGGAAGCGCTGCCGGCGTTCGTCGAAACACCGCTCGTCTAGGGCCTGTTCACGCTAATAACGGGCTTGCGCTGGCCACCAGAAGGGCCGAGCGCAAGGATTGCGACGAAGCGAATACTCGACGTATTCGCGAGGAGCATGACGCGGCGATCGGCCCTTCTGGTGGCCAGCCCCACGAATGAACTTTCCCGAACAGGGGAACGCGCCTTGCCGGCCGTATTGCGGCGTCGATCGTCGCTTGTTTGGCTCGGCCAAACGGCGCTCCTCACTCCTTGCACTACGACCGGCAAGGCGCGTTCGCAAGCCCGTTATTAGCGTGAACAGGCCCTAGGCGTCGCGGCGACGTGCGGCGGAGCCCCGCGCCGCTGCCCGTCGCCCGCTCAGCCTTGTCGGGCATGCCGTTGTCGATTGTTCTCGGCGGCTGACAAGTGACTTCGCATTCGCGCTGTTTATCCGGACGCGGCCGGTCCCTAGAATCCACTCCATCGAATGACGCCTTGCCTGATGGAGCCGCAGATGAAAGCCCTGATCGAATCGAGCCTGTACCACCCGTCCCTCGTGTTGCCGCTTGCCGCGCTGACGCAGCTGATGGTCGAGCGCGATTTCAATCTCGGTCAGGTCGGGCTGATCGTCGCGGCGCGCGGTGCGCAGGCCGCCGTGTCGCGCTCGCGAGCGCTGATTTTCTGCCGCCACTGCGAAGCGCAGGCATGAGCGCGCTGGCGTCGAATGGATGAAAAAAAGCCCGGCCGGCGCAAGCCGGTCGGGCGGATCGGGTTCGATCGAGCCCCGGCTTCGGCCGGGGCTTTTTCATGGGTGACGCTCAGGCGCGTGCCGGCGACGCGACACTGTAGATATCCGACTCGTCGTCCTCGCGCATCTGGCCCACGAGCTGGTGGGCTTCGCGGCGCGACGCGACGGCCGGCGGCGAGCCCTTGAGCGGCTGGCGCGCGGTTTCGGCGAGCGCGACGACCGACACGATGCCGATCACGGCGGCGCCCATCATGTAGTACGCGGGCATCATCAGGTTGTGCGTGACGTCGACCAGCCAGGCGGTCACGAGGGGCGTCGTGCCGCCGAACAGCGACACCGACACGTTGAAGCCGATCGCGAGCGCGCCGTAGCGGATCTCGGTCGGGAACAGCGCCGGCAGCGCCGACGGCATCACGCCGGTAAAGCACGACAGCAGCACGCCGAGGATCAGCAGGCCGCCGAACACCGACGCCGTGGTGCCTGCGTGGATCAGCATCATCGACGGGATCGACAGCGCGAGCAGGCCGACGCAGCCGGCGAGCATCACGGGCTTGCGGCCGATCTTGTCCGACAGGCGGCCGGCGGCGAGCGTCAGCGGCATCATCAGGACCATCACGATCAGCACGAGCACGAGGCTGTGCGATTCGTCGAAGTGCAGCGTCGACGACATGAAGCTCGGCAGGTACGACAGCACCATGTAGTCGGTCACGTTGAAGATCAGCACGAGGCCGACGCACAGCAGCAGGGCGCGCCAGTTGCGCATCAGCGTTTCGCGGAAGCGCGCCTTCGGCACGGCCTTGTCCTGCGCTTCGCGCTCTTCGGCCTGGCGCTTGAACGCGGGCGTTTCCTCGAGCCTCATCCGGATGTAGAGACCGATCAGGCCGAGCGGGCCGGCGATCAGGAACGGCACGCGCCAGCCCCACGACAGCAGCGCTTCCTGCGACAGCGACGCGGTGAGCAGCGCGACGACGCCCGCGCCCATCACGTAACCGATCAGCGTGCCGAACTCGAGGAAGCTGCCCATGAAGCCGCGGCGCTTGTCGGTCGAGAATTCGGCGATGAAGGTGGCCGCGCCGCCGTATTCGCCGCCGGTCGAGAAGCCCTGCACGAGGCGGGCGACGAGCAGCAGCACGGGCGCCATGATGCCGATCGACGCGTAGCTGGGGATCAGGCCGATCGCGAAGGTGCCGACGGCCATCATGATCATCGTGGCGGCGAGCACGCGCTGGCGGCCGATACGGTCGCCGAGCGGGCCGAACACCATGCCGCCGAGCGGGCGCACGAGGAACGCGGCCGCGAACGTGCCGAAGGTCGCGAGCAGCTGCGCGGACGGGCTGCTGGACGGGAAGAACACCTTGCCGAGCGTGACGGCGATGTAGCTGTACACGCCGAAGTCGAACCATTCCATCGCGTTGCCGATGGCCATGGCGCTGACGGCGCGCTTGAGGAGGCTCTGGTCGACGACGGTGATGTCGTCCGCGACGAGCGGGGCTTCGCCGGACGACGAAGCGGTGGAAGAGGCAGCGGTCGGGCTGACGTGTGTTGCGGTCAAGGTCATGCACTCCTTTGACTGCGCCGAACGGGCGAGCCGTCCGACACGGTTTGCCGGCGAGCGCGGTGTCGGGTGCGGCGCGTCGGGGCAGACCTTTAAGCACTTACTGCACAATGGGCGGTAAAGGGCCGTAAGGGGCTGCTTCGACGCGGGCCCGATGGGCCGTCGCGACAGTGCGCTCATGAAGAATGGGCCGCGTGATGCAGGCGGCAGCTGCCGGTGCGGACGGTGTCCAGCGTTCCGGCAAGCGCCCCGGAGGGGCAACGAAACGAGAAAAGCGGGCCTGTCGGGCGGGCTTTCCTGTGTGTGCAATTTCGGTCGAAGCGCCGGCCCGCAACGCGCGGACGGACTTCTCTCGAAATCGAATAGACAGAGATTGAATGTTGAAACAGGCGACATGATAGCACGATGACGGATGATCGTGCAAATTGCCGGGAAACGCCCGGCTGGCGGGGCGTCCGGCGGGGGCGGCTCGGGTATGATCGGCGGCGCACGGCGGGGCCGTGCGGCTCCTGGTGGCGGGGGCCGAATTCACGAGGAACCGGATGACCGAACTGATGAGGATCGCGGCGCTGTTTGCCGCTACCGCGCTGGCCGAAATCGTCGGCTGTTACCTGCCGTGGCTCGTGCTGAAGGACGGCCGGCCGGTGTGGTTGCTGGTGCCGGCCGCGCTGTCGCTCGCGCTGTTCGCATGGCTGCTGACGCTGCACCCGAGTGCGGCGGGGCGCACTTATGCCGCGTACGGCGGCGTGTATATCGCGGTGGCGCTGGTCTGGCTGCGGGTGGTCGATGGCGTTGCGCTGACCCGCTGGGACGTGGCCGGCGCGATGCTTGCGCTCGGCGGAATGGCGGTCATCGCACTGCAGCCGCGCGCGTGAGCGCGGCCGCGGCGCGAGCCGCCGGCCGCCTGCTTCAAGCCGCTTCGGCGGCGCCTGCGTCGGCGGACGTGCGCCACACGCAGGTGCCCTTGACCGATTTGTCGAGCTCGTCGAGCTGCGCCTGGTGCGCGGCGAGTTCGTCGTCGCTCGCGGCCACCACGGCCAGGTCGAGCGCGGCGAGCGACACACGCTGGCCGTTGGCTGCACCGCCGTCGGCGCCCGCGTCGTCGAGCATGTCGATCACGAGGCTGTCCTGGCCGCGCGTCATGGCCAGATACACCTCGGCGAGCAGCTCCGAGTCGAGCAGTGCGCCGTGCAGCGTACGGTGCGCGTTGCTGATGCCGAAGCGGTCGCACAGCGCGTCGAGCGAGTTGCGCTTGCCCGGGAACATCTGCTTGGCCTGCACCAGCGTGTCGATCACGCCGCCGCAATGCTCGGTGAACGGCGGCAGGCCGAGCCGCGCGAATTCCGCGTCGAGGAAGCCAAGGTCGAACGGCGCGTTGTGGATGATCAGCTCGGCGTCCTTCACGAAGTCGAGGATCTGGTGGGCGACTTCCGCGAATTTCGGCTTGTCGCTCAGGAATTCGGTCGTGAGGCCGTGCACCGCCAGTGCACCCGGATCGCTGTCGCGTTCGGGGTTCACGTAGAAGTGCAGGTTGTTGCCGGTGAGCCGCCGGTTCAGCAGCTCGACGCAGCCGATTTCGATGAGGCGGTCGCCCGTGCGGGCGTTCAGGCCGGTGGTTTCGGTATCGAGAATGATCTGGCGCATGTCGGGAAAAACAAAGGAAACAGGGGAGCGGCCCGCGTTCAGGCCGTGAGCGATTCGACGCCGCGATTCGCGAGCGCGTCCGCGCGCTCGTTTTCGGGATGGCCCGCGTGGCCCTTGACCCAGCGCCACTCGACCTCGTGCTGCGCGACGAGCGCGTCGAGCCGCTTCCACAGGTCGGCGTTCTTCACGGGCGTCTTTGCCGCGGTGACCCAGCCTTTCTTCTTCCAGCCGTGGATCCACTCGCTGATGCCTTTCTGCACGTATTGCGAGTCGGTATGCACGATTACCTGGCACGGCCGCTTCAGCGCTTCGAGCGCGGCGATCACGCCCATCAGCTCCATGCGGTTGTTGGTCGTGTTGGGCTCGCCGCCGAACAGCTCCTTCTCCTTGTCGCCGTAGCGCATCAGTGCGCCCCAGCCGCCGGGGCCGGGGTTGCCCTTGCAGGCGCCGTCGGTATAGATGTCGATGGTATCGGTAGTCATGAATGTTCTTGATGGGTGGTCGGGGAGGCCGCCGGCGTCAGGCCCGGTGCGAGCACGGGCTTCTTCATCCGGATCTGGCCGACGAGGCGCATGCCGCGCACGCGCTTGACGGCCGTCACCATGTAGACGGCGCCGAAGATCGGCCACCAGCGGTCGCCGGCGGCTTCCATGAAGCCGTAGCGGGCCAGCCACTGGTCGGTGGCGAGCGGCGGCCGGTAGCAGCCGAAGCGGCCGCGTTCGAGGTCGAAGCCGAGCAGCTTGATCCAGTCCTTGAGCCGGATGAACGCGATCTGGTCGCGCGTGGCCGGCACGAACGGGCGGTTCGCCATGCGCCCGAACGATTGCCGCATGCCCCACAGGCTGAGCGAATTGAAGCCGGTGATCACGAGCTGGCCTTCCGGCATCAGCACGCGCTCGGCTTCGCGCAGCAGCCGGTGCGGATCGGACGTGAATTCGAGCGTGTGCGGCATCACGATCAGGTCGACGCTCTGCGACTCGAACGGCAGGTCGAGCAGGTCGCACCAGGTCGTGCTGCGGCCGTCGGGCGCGTGCTCGGGCGCATGCGCTTCGCGCGCCCACGGATACTGGTACGGCGCGCTCGCGCCGCTCGCCGGATCGAGCACGAGGCCGCGATACGGCATGCGGTTCTCGCGCAGCGCGTCGAGCTGCGGCAGGCCGAGCTGCAGCGCGTGGAACCCGAAGACGTCGGATACGATCCGGTCGAGCTGCGCCTGCTCCCAGCCCAGCACGTAGCGGCCGGGTGGTGAGTCGGTCCAGGCGGGCCAGTCTATAATTTGACGATCGGACATAACGATGATTGGGCGCCCATGAACGAGCTGGAATACGTGCCGGTTCCGGCATTCGATGACAACTATATCTGGCTCGTCTCGGACGGCCGCGATGCGGTCGCCGTCGACCCGGGTGAAGCCGCGCCGGTGCGCCGGGTTCTTGCCGAACGAGGCTGGCGGTTGACCGCTATTTTACTCACGCACCATCACGCCGACCACGTCGGCGGTGTCGCGGCCCTGCGAGCTAGCCAACCGGACGATGTTCCGCTCGTCGTTTACGGCCCCGCGGCCGAGGCGATCGGCGTGGTCACGCGGCCGCTTTCGGGCGGCGCGCGCGTGACGCTCGACGCGCCGGCCGCCACGTTCGACGTGCTCGACGTGCCGGGCCATACGTGCGGCCACATCGCCTATTTCCAGGCGGCCGGGCCGGGCAACGCGGCGCCGCACGTGTTCTGCGGCGACACGCTGTTCTCGTGCGGTTGCGGGCGCCTGTTCGAAGGCACGCCCGCGCAGATGCTCGCGTCGCTCGACGCGCTCGCGGCGTTGCCGGGCGACACCCACGTGCATTGCGCACACGAATACACGCTGTCCAACATCCGCTTCGCGCTCGCGTGCGAACCCGGCAATGCGGCGCTCGCCACGTGGCGCGACGACGCACAGGCGCTGCGCGCGCGCGGCGTGCCGACACTGCCCACTACGATCGCGCATGAACGCGCCGTTAACCCGTTCATGCGTGCGGACAGCGATGCGATCCGCGCGACGCTCGAGGCCGAACTGCACAAAACGGTGCCGGATCGTCTGACGGCGTTCACGCTGATGCGCGAGTGGAAAAACCGGTTCCGATGATGATTTCCGGAGGACTCCAAAGCTCAAGCAGTGTCTGTAAAAATTGCTCCAAATGTAGGATTTCGCTGAGTTTTCGGTGTTTTTATTGACGTGAAGCACGCACTTCCGTAGTATCGCCTGCAATTTCCAGCCGTCGGAAGCAGAGATTTTCATGCGACTTATATTGAGTGCGATGGTGGTTCTGCTGCTCGCCGCTTGTGCGAGCCAGGCCCCTGTCGCCAACAACGCCGCCGATTCGCAGGCGACGTCCACCTACCTCCGTAAATCAGCCACCGCCAAAGAAACTGTCGACGTCGACAAGCAATCCGTCGGCGACCTGACCAGTGCAGACTCCGATCTCTGGGGTCGCATCCGCCGCGGTTTCCAGATGCCGGACCTGCAGACCGACCTCGTCGACATGCAGACCACGTGGTACACGCAGCGCCCGGACTACGTGCAGCGCATGACCGAGCGTTCGCAGAAGTACCTGTACCACATCGTCGAGGAACTCGAGGCGCGTCACATGCCGACCGAGCTCGCGCTGCTGCCGTTCATCGAATCTGCGTACAACCCGCAGGCGCTGTCGGTCGCGAAGGCGGCCGGCATGTGGCAGTTCATGCCCGGCACGGGCCGCACGTACAACCTGAAGCGCAACATGTGGCAGGACGAGCGCCGCGACGTGCTCGCGTCGACGAGCGCCGCGCTCGACTACCTGTCGCGCCTGCATGACATGTTCGGCGACTGGTATCTCGCGCTGGCCGCGTACAACTGGGGCGAGGGCAACGTGCAGCGCGCGATCGCGCGCAACCAGGCGGCCGGCCTGCCGACCGACTACCTGAACCTGCGGATGCCGAACGAGACGCGCAACTACGTGCCGAAGCTGCAGGCGGTGAAGAACATCATCGCGAATCCGCAGCAGTACGGCCTCGCGCTGCCGGACATCCCGAACCACCCGTATTTCGTGACGGTCACGACGTCGCGCGACATCGACGTGGCGGTGGCCGCGAAGCTCGCGAACCTGTCGCTCGACGAATTCCGCTCGCTGAACCCGTCGTTCTCGAAGCCGGTGATCCTCGGCGCGACCGAGCCGCAGATCCTGCTGCCGTTCGACAACGCGTCGGCCTTCGAGAAGAACCTGAAGGCGTACAACGGCCAGCTGTCGTCGTGGACCACCTATACGGTCAGCGAACGGGCGCGGCCGGCCGCGATCGCCGAGAAGATCGGCGTGGACGCCGATACGCTGATGTCGATCAACAAGATTCCGGCCGGCATGCGCCTGAAGCCGGGCTCGACGATCGTCGTGCCGCGCGGCGATGACGACGACGAGGACATCAGCGCCGACGTCGCCGAAAACGGCGCGCTCGCGATGGAACCCGACGTACCCGACACGCGCAAGATGCTGATCCGCGTGCGCCGCAAGCAGTCGATGGCGGCGATCGCCGGCCGCTACGGCGTGTCGGTCGGCCAGCTCAAGGCGTGGAACCGTACGCACCGCGATCTCGTGATGCCGGGCCAGGCGCTCGTGCTGCACGTGCCGGTCGGCCGTTCGGTGCCGGCGGAACCCGGTCCGGAGCGGATCGCGACGTCGGCCGGCGGGGCGCACATCGAGCGCGCGAGCCTGGCGGTGGGCGGCAAGTCGCACGGCGCGAAGCGCGGCGCGGCGAAGCCGGCGGCCAAATCGGCGAAGGCGGCACCGGCCAAGGCCGCAGCGCACAAGGGCAAGAAGAAGTAACGCAGTCGCGAGCGCATCGTGCGGCCGGCCCGGTTCGCGCGGTTGCGGTATCATCCGACGAAATGCAAGGAAACGCCGTCACCGAGGTGACGGCGTTTTTGTTTGTGCGCGGCGCGGGGGCGCTGCTTCGAAGGCCTTCATATAACAGGGAGAGGTGATGTCGTCGGTGCAGGTGAGGGTGCTCGCGCTGTTTTCGGTCGGGTATTTCGTGTCGTACGTGTTTCGCGGTGTCAATCTGGGTTTCGCGCCGTTCGTCACGCACGAGCTCGGATTGTCGGCCGCCGATCTCGGCCTGCTCACCAGTCTCTATTTCCTCGGCTTCGCGGGCGCGCAGATCCCGGTCGGCGTGATGCTCGACCACTTCGGCCCGCGCCGCGTGACGGCCGGCATGCTGCTGTTCGCGGCTGCCGGCGCGGCCGTGTTCGGCGCCGCGCACAGCCTCGGCACGATGATGGTCGGCCGGCTGCTGATCGGCGTCGGCGTCTCGGTGTGTCTCGGCGCGGCGTTCAAGGCGCTCGCGCAGCATTTCCCGGTCGGCCGGCTGCCGCTCGTCAACGGCCTCGTGATGGCCGTGGGCGGGCTCGGCGGCGTGATGGTCGGCTCGCCGCTCACCTGGCTGCTCGGCTGGACGAGCTGGCGCGCGATCTGTTTCGGCCTCGCGGTGCTGACGGTGATCGTCGCGGCGTCGATCGGGCTGGGCGCACCGGAGGCGCGGCAGGTGCGCCACCAGGGCGGGCTCGTCAGCCAGTTCAAGGGCACGTGGCACATCCTGAGCAGCCGTGCGTTCTGGAAGATCTCGTCGTTTTCCGTCGTCACGCAGGGTGTGTTCTACGCGATGCAGTCGCTGTGGGTCGGGCCGTACCTGCGCGATGTCGCGGGGTTCGATGCGTCGCATGCCGCGCGCCTCGTGTCGGTGCTCGGCTTCGCGATGATGGCCGGCTGTGTCGGATTCGGCGCCGCGGCGCGGGTGCTCGAGCGGCGCGGCGTGTCCGTATACGCGTTCTGCGGCGTGGGCATGGCGCTGTTCGTCGCGACGCAGGCCGCGATCATCGCGCGCGTGCCGTTGTCGCCGGCCGTGCTGTGGGCCGCCTACGGGATGTTCGGCGGCGTCGGCATCCTGACCTACGCGGTGATGGCCGGGCATTTTCCCGCTCACCTGATCGGCCGCGCGAACACGACGCTCACGCTCGTGATCTTCGTGCTGATCTTTGCGTTCCAGATCGGTGTCGGCGCGGTGCTGTCGCACTGGCCGGCGGTCGACGGCCGCTATCCGGCGGCCGCGCACTTCACCGCTTGGGGCGTGCTGCTCGCGCTGCAGCTCGCGAGCGCGGTCTGGTACGTCTGGCCCGCGCGCGGCGCTGGTCAAGTGCACTGATCCGGCGGTACGCTGGTGAGTAGGGCGGCCGCGTAAACGGGGCCGCAGCGTGTTGTGCCGCGTCGCCGGACGTGGCGCGCGCACGATCGGACGGCCATATCAATTGAAGATAGGGCCATTTTCAGGCTATAATTTGAAAGTTTGTGCTGATCAACCTCGCACCCTAGCGCCTACCTCATTCATCCCGTTCATCCGCCGCACACCGCCTGCCGGGCGATGCCGCGAAGCCTCGTGCGCCACGCGCCGGGTTCGCGTCTCGACAACGCAGGCCGCGTCCAGCAAGCGACCACGCGCGCCCACGCAGCGCGGCGCTCGCGCGGCAGGGTAAACAGGTCGGCAGCAGGGTGTTCCCCAAGGAGCCTCCCGTGTTGCCGTCTTTTACTCCCGCCTTGCTTGCACTCGCCGACGGCACGGTCTTTCATGGTTATTCGATCGGGGCCGAAGGCCATACGATCGGCGAAGTCGTGTTCAATACCGCGATCACCGGCTATCAGGAAATCCTGACTGATCCGAGCTACTCGCGCCAGATCGTCACGCTCACCTATCCGCATATCGGCAACGTCGGCGTCAACGCCGAAGACGTCGAAGCCACGAAAGTCCATGCCGCCGGCCTGATCATCCGTGATCTGCCCTCGCTCGCATCGAACTTCCGCATGGACCGCACGCTCGGCGATTACCTGCGCGACGAAGGCGTCGTCGCGATCGCCGGCATCGACACCCGCAAGCTGACCCGCATCCTGCGCGACAAGGGCGCGCAGAACGGCTGCATCCTGACGGGCTCGGACGACGAAGCGAAGGCGATCGAGCTCGCGCGCTCGTTCCCGGGTCTCGCGGGCATGGATCTCGCGAAGGTCGTGTCGACCACGAAGCCGTTCGAATGGAAGCAGACCGAATGGCGCCTCGAAGGCGGCTACGGCATGCAGGAAGCGCCGAAGTACCGCGTCGTCGCGTACGATTTCGGCGTCAAGTACAACATCCTGCGCATGCTCGCGGAGCGCGGCTGCCACGTGACGGTGCTGCCGGCACAGGCGAGCGCGGAAGATGCGCTCGCGCTGAATCCGGACGGCGTGTTCCTGTCGAACGGCCCCGGCGATCCGGAACCGTGCGACTACGCGATCGCGGCCACGAAGCAGTTCATCGAGCGCGGCGTGCCGACCTTCGGCATCTGCCTGGGTCACCAGATCATGGGCCTCGCGGTCGGCGCGAAGACGCTGAAGATGAAGACGGGCCACCACGGCGCGAACCATCCGGTGAAGGATCTCGGCGACGGCCGCGTGGTGATCACGTCGCAGAACCACGGCTTCGCGGTCGACGCGGATTCGCTGCCGGCCAACGCGCGCGTGACGCACGTGTCGCTGTTCGACGGCACGCTGCAGGGCTTCGAGCTGACCGACAAGCCGGCATTCTGCTTCCAGGGCCACCCGGAAGCGTCGCCCGGCCCGCACGACATCGGCTACCTGTTCGACCGTTTCACCGCGCTGATGGACGCGGCGAAGCAGCGCAACGCCTAACGTCAACGACGCAACCGAAGGACGGGAGATTCGCATCATGTTCGGCCACGCACTCGGCATCACGGATATCTGGACCTACGTGTTCGGCGTGATCTTCATCATCCTGCTGCCGGGGCCGAACTCGATGTACGTGCTGTCGCTCGCGGCACAGCGCGGCGTGAAGGCCGGCTATCGCGCGGCGTGCGGCGTGTTCGTCGGCGACACGGTGCTGATGGTGCTGTCCGCCGCCGGCGTCGCGTCGCTGTTGAAGGCGAACCCGCTGCTGTTCTCCGTCGTCAAGTACGGCGGCGCCGCGTATCTGCTCTACATCGGCACCGGCATGCTGCGCAGCGCGTGGCGGAAGCTGCGCGCGCCGGCCCATGCGCCGGCCGATGCGCCGCCCGCGGTCGACGGCGAGCGGCCGTTCCGCAAGGCGCTGATCGTGAGCCTGCTGAATCCGAAGGCGATCCTGTTCTTCATCTCGTTCTTCATCCAGTTCGTCGACCCGGCATTCCCGCATCCCGCGCTGTCGTTCGTCGTGCTCGGGGCGATTGCGCAATGCGCGAGCTTCCTGTACCTGAGCACGCTGATCTTCGCGGGTGCGCGGCTGGCCGAGCACTTCCGCCGCCGCCGCAAGCTTGCAGCAGGCGCGGCGAGCAGCGTGGGCGGCCTGTTCATCGGATTCTCGGTGAAGCTCGCGCTCGCCACGATGAGCTGAGCGCAGCCGGCCGACCCACGACAACGATTACTTATTGAATTCACAAGCCATGCCAAAACGCACAGACATCAAGAGCATCCTCATCATCGGCGCCGGCCCGATCATCATCGGCCAGGCGTGCGAGTTCGACTATTCGGGCGCGCAGGCTTGCAAGGCGTTGCGTGAGGAGGGCTACAAGGTCGTTCTCGTCAACAGCAACCCGGCGACGATCATGACCGACCCGAACACGGCCGACGTGACCTACATCGAGCCGATCACGTGGGAAGTCGTCGCGCGCATCATCGAGAAGGAGCGCCCGGACGCGATCCTGCCGACGATGGGCGGCCAGACCGCGCTGAACTGCGCGCTCGATCTGCACCACCATGGCGTGCTCGAGAAGTTCGGCGTCGAGCTGATCGGCGCGTCGCCGGAAGCGATCGACAAGGCGGAAGACCGCCAGAAGTTCAAGGAAGCGATGACCAAGATCGGTCTCGGTTCCGCGAAGTCGGGCATCGCGCACTCGATGGAAGAAGCGACCCAGGTGCACGCCGAGATCATGGCGCTCACCGGCGGCAGCGGCTACCCGGTCGTGATCCGTCCGTCGTTCACGCTCGGCGGTTCGGGCGGCGGCATTGCCTACAACCGCGAAGAGTTCGAAGAGATCTGCAAGCGCGGCCTGGATCTCTCGCCCACGCGCGAGCTGCTGATCGAAGAATCGCTGCTCGGCTGGAAGGAATACGAGATGGAAGTCGTGCGTGACCGCGCCGACAACTGCATCATCGTCTGCTCGATCGAGAACCTCGACCCGATGGGCGTGCACACCGGCGACTCGATCACGGTCGCGCCGGCGCAGACGCTCACCGACAAGGAATACCAGATCCTGCGTAACGCATCACTCGCGGTGCTGCGCGAGATCGGCGTCGACACGGGCGGCTCGAACGTGCAGTTCTCGATCAACCCGCGGGACGGCCGCATGGTCGTCATCGAAATGAACCCGCGCGTGTCGCGTTCGTCGGCGCTCGCATCGAAGGCAACGGGCTTCCCGATCGCGAAGGTCGCGGCGAAGCTGGCGGTCGGCTACACGCTCGACGAGCTGAAGAACGAAATCACCGGCGGCCAGACCCCGGCGTCGTTCGAGCCGACGATCGACTACGTCGTCACGAAGATCCCGCGCTTCGCGTTCGAGAAATTCCGCGAAGCCGATTCGCGCCTGACCACCCAGATGAAGTCGGTCGGGGAAGTGATGGCGATCGGCCGCACGTTCCAGGAATCGTTCCAGAAGGCGCTGCGCGGCCTCGAAGTGGGCGTCGACGGTCTCGACGAGAAGTCGACCAATCGCGACGAGATCGCGATCGAGATCCACGAGCCGGGCCCGGACCGCATCTGGTACGTCGGCGATGCGTTCCGGATCGGCATGACGGCCCAGGAAATCTTCGAGGAAACCGCGATCGACCCGTGGTTCCTCGAGCAGATCGAGCAGATCATCCTGAAGGAAAAGGCGCTCGGCGGCCGCACGCTCGCATCGCTGTCGTTCGACGAACTGCGCTACCTGAAGCAGAGCGGCTTCTCCGACCGCCGCCTCGCGAAGCTGCTCGGCGCGACGCCGGAAGACGTCCGCAAGCGCCGCATCGAACTCAACGTGCGCCCGGTCTACAAGCGCGTCGACACCTGCGCGGCCGAGTTCGCGACGAAAACGGCCTACATGTACTCGACCTATGAGGAAGAGTGCGAGGCGCAGCCGACCACCAACAAGAAGATCATGGTGCTGGGCGGCGGCCCGAACCGGATCGGCCAGGGTATCGAGTTCGACTACTGCTGCGTGCACGCGGCGCTCGCGATGCGCGAGGACGGCTACGAAACGATCATGGTCAACTGCAACCCGGAAACGGTGTCGACCGACTATGACACGTCCGACCGCCTGTACTTCGAGCCGCTGACGCTGGAAGACGTGCTCGAAATCGTCGACAAGGAAAAGCCGGTCGGCGTGATCGTCCAGTACGGCGGCCAGACGCCGCTGAAGCTCGCGCTCGACCTCGAAGCGCACGGTGTGCCGATCGTCGGCACGTCGCCGGACATGATCGATGCGGCCGAAGACCGCGAACGCTTCCAGAAGCTGCTGCAGGACCTCGGCCTGCGCCAGCCGCCGAACCGCACCGCACGCGCCGAAGAGGAAGCGCTCGCGCTGGCCGACGAAATCGGCTATCCGCTGGTCGTGCGCCCGTCGTACGTGCTGGGCGGCCGCGCGATGGAAATCGTCCACGAGCCGCGTGACCTCGAGCGCTACATGCGCGAGGCCGTGAAGGTGTCGAACGATTCGCCGGTGCTGCTCGACCGCTTCCTGAACGATGCGATCGAGTGCGACGTCGACTGCATCTGCGACGGCGAAGCCGTGTTCATCGGCGGCGTGATGGAGCACATCGAGCAGGCGGGCGTCCACTCGGGCGACTCGGCATGCTCGCTGCCGCCGTACTCGCTGTCGAAGGAAACCGTTGCCGAACTGAAGCGCCAGACGGGCGCGATGGCGAAGGCGCTGAACGTGGTCGGCCTGATGAACGTGCAGTTCGCGATCCAGCAGGTGCCGCAGGTGGACGGTTCGAAGCAGGACATCATCTACGTGCTGGAAGTGAACCCGCGCGCATCGCGCACGGTGCCGTACGTGTCGAAGGCGACCAGCCTGCCGCTCGCGAAGATCGCGGCGCGTGCGATGGTCGGCCAGAAGCTCGCGCAGCAGGGCGTGACGAAGGAAGTCGAGCCGCCGTACTTCAGCGTGAAGGAAGCGGTGTTCCCGTTCGTCAAGTTCCCGACCGTCGATCCGGTCCTCGGGCCTGAAATGCGTTCGACCGGCGAAGTGATGGGTGTCGGCCAGACGTTCGGCGAAGCGCTGTTCAAGTCGCAGCTCGCGGCCGGTTCGCGCCTGCCGGAGTCGGGCACGGTGCTGCTGACCGTGATGGACGCCGACAAGCCGAAGGCGGTCGAAGTCGCGCGCATGCTGCACGACCTCGGCTACCCGATCGTCGCGACGAAGGGCACGGCTGCCGCGATCGAAGCGGCCGGCGTGCCGGTGAAGGTCGTGAACAAGGTGAAGGACGGCCGTCCGCACATCGTTGACATGATCAAGAACGGCGAGATCGCACTCGTGTTCACGACGGTCGACGAAACGCGCCAGGCGATCGCCGATTCGCGTTCGATCCGCATGAGCGCGCAGGCGCACAAGGTCACGTACTACACGACGATGTCGGGCGCGCGCGCGGCGGTTGAAGGCCTGCGCTACCTGAAGGATCTGGAAGTCTATGATTTACAAGGTCTTCACGCTCGCCTAAACTAAGCAGTCAGTTACCTGTCGAAGCAACACGTGCCGCGATTAGGCGGTGTTTCCAGTGCATCGGAAACGCGCTTAATCGCGGTGATTTTTTTTAAAGCCGTTTTTAGCGATTGAGCCGTTTATGAGCACCATTCCGTTGACAAAGCGTGGCGCGGAACTCCTGCGCGATGAATTGCAGCGCCTCAAGTCCGTCGAGCGGCCGGCCGTGATCAACGCGATCGCGGAGGCCCGCGCACAGGGCGACCTGTCCGAAAACGCCGAATACGATGCCGCGAAGGAAAAGCAGGGCTTCATCGAGGGTCGTATCGCGGAACTCGAATCGAAGCTGTCGGCCGCGCAGGTCATCGATCCCACCGTGCTCGATGCCGAAGGCCGTGTGGTTTTCGCATCGACCGTCGAACTCGAGGATCTCGAGTCGGGCGACACCGTCAAGTACCAGATCGTCGGTGACGACGAAGCCGATATCGATCACGGCCTGATCTCGGTCAGTTCGCCGATCGCACGCGCGCTGATCGGCAAGTCCGAAGGCGACGTCGCGGCCGTGCAGGCGCCGAGCGGCGTGCGCGAGTACGAAATCATCTCGGTCAGCTACATCTGAAGCGGGGCGACGTGATGCCGCATCGCGTGTTCCGTCTGCTGTCGGCCGTGTGGGTCGGCAGCCTGCTGACGATCGGGTATGCGGTCGCGCCCGTGCTGTTCAAGACGCTGGAGCGGATGACGGCCGGTTCGGTCGCCGCCCAGCTGTTCCGTATCGAGGCGATCCTCGGTGTCGTGTGCGGCGTGCTGCTGCTCGCGTTGTCGAACCAGCAGGTGCGGCGCGGCAGCAGCGAGTATCGCCGCGTGCGCTGGATCGTCGCCGCGATGGTCGTGTGTGTGCTGGTCGGGTATTTCGCGCTGCAGCCGTTCATGAATGCGCTGCGGGTGGCCGCGATGGACGCGGGCACCGATATCGCGAACTCGCCGTATGCGAGCCGCTTCGGGATGCTGCACGGCGTCTCGAGCGTGTTCTACCTTGTCGAGAGTGTGCTGGGGCTGATGCTGATCTGGCGTCTGCCGGCGCGCGACGCCTGACGCGAATGCCACGCAGGCCCGGTCGATGCCGGGCCCGCGGGCAGGGTGGCGGCACGGTGAGCCGTGCCGCCTCGATGCTTACTTGTCCTGGAACGGACGCTTCGTGCTGGCCTGGCGCTTCTTGGCGCGCTTCACGTTACCGCCTGCCGTCACGCGCTCGTTGCCGCGCACCGTGACCTTTACCGGCCGCGGGCGGCGCACGGGGCTTGCGTTCGGCGACACCTTGACGACCTTGACGGTGCGCGGTGCACGGCCTTTCTTGTCGTCGACGGCTTCGGCCGCGCTCGGCAGCGTGCCGGCACGACGGCCGCGGGACGGGGCCGCTGCGGCGGCTTCGGGCTTCCAGATCACCAGCAGCTTGCCGATGTGCTGGATCGGCGCCGCGCTCAGGCGGTCGCAGATCTCGTCGTAGATCGCGATGCGCTCGTCGCGCTCGTCGCCGAACACACGGATCTTGATCAGCTGGTGCGCATCGAGGTGCACCTTGATTTCCTTCAGTACGGCGTCGGTGAGCCCTTCGGCGCCGATCAGCACGACGGGCTTGAGCGCATGGGCCTGGGAGCGCAGCGCGGAGCGCTCGGCGGGAGAAAGCGAAAGGGCGGGCATGGAAATGTCGAAATCTAAATAAGGGCGCGCTGACTGAATAGCGATCGCGGGAAGTTACCGCGTCAGCCGTGCGCCGAAACCACGTAAAATCGCGGCTTGGGCCTGAAAAGGGGCCGCAGCCGCGCGAAGAAGACGCGTATTATCCGCTAAAAGCGCGGCTTCACGAAGCAATGGGCAGCAATCTCTCTCTCGAATGGCAAAAAACCGCTTCAACCAGCACTGGCTGCACGACCACATCAACGACCCCTACGTCAAAATGGCGCAGCGGGAGGGCTATCGCGCGCGCGCCGCGTACAAGCTGAAGGAAATCGACGAGCAGGACAAACTGATCCGTCCGGGCCAGGTGATCGTCGACCTCGGCGCGACGCCGGGCAGCTGGAGCCAGTATGCCCGCAACAAGCTCGCGCAGGGCAAGAAGCGTGACGCGGAGCGCGAAGGCGGCATCGACGGCACGATCGTGGCGCTCGACATCCTGCCGATGGAGCCGATCGCCGACGTCCACTTCCTGCAGGGCGACTTCCGCGAGGACGAAGTCCTTCACCAGCTCGAAGAAGTGCTCGAAGGGCGCGCGGTGGACCTTGTTATTTCCGACATGGCCCCCAACCTCTCTGGCGTGGCCTCGGCAGACGCGGCGCGCATCGAGCATCTGTGCGATCTGGCGCTCGAATTTGCGCAGAATCATCTGAAGCCGGATGGTGCGCTGCTCGTGAAATGCTTTCACGGCAGCGGCTACAGCCAGATCGTCGAGAAATTCAAACAGCAGTTTAAGACCGTCGCGCCGCGCAAGCCGAAGGCGTCCCGCGACAAATCGTCCGAAACGTTCATTTTGGGTCGGCATCTGAAACGTCCGCGCTGATGCGCAGCGAGGTGCCGCAAACGGGCTCCGGCCCTTGCCAGACAAGCGAAGCGCTATCGCGGCGGTTGTCAATGCTTATGGCGAGGGTGGTCGGACTGGATTAGAATGACCGAGGGGCGCCGCAAGGAAAATGTAGGCGCTCGTCTACGAGTGAAGGAGTGGTGCTTTGAACAACAATATGTTTTCGAAGGCAGCGGTGTGGCTGGTGATCGCACTGGTGCTGTTTACGGTGTTCAAGCAGTTCGACAAGCCCCGCGTCCAGGAAGGCGTGTCCTATTCGCAGTTCATGGACGACGCCAAGAACGGCAAGGTCAAGAACGTCATCGTTCAGGGGCGCAACCTCACCGTCACTCCGGCTGATGGCCAGAAATACCAGATCGTGTCGCCCGGCGACATCTGGATGGTTGGCGATCTGATGAAGTACGGCGTGCAGGTCAGCGGCAAGGCCGACGATGAGCCGAATGCGCTGATGTCCGCGCTGTACTACCTCGGGCCGACGATCCTGATCATCGTGTTCTGGTTCTACATGATGAGGCAGATGCAGGGAGGCGGCAAAGGCGGCGCGTTCTCGTTCGGGAAATCGCGCGCGCGGCTGATCGACGAGAACAACAACGCGGTGAACTTCTCCGACGTCGCGGGCTGCGACGAAGCGAAGGAAGAAGTGTCCGAGCTCGTCGACTTCCTGCGCGATCCGCAGAAATTCCAAAAGCTGGGCGGTCGCATTCCGCGCGGCGTGCTGCTCGTCGGCCCCCCGGGTACCGGCAAGACGCTGCTGGCTCGCGCGATCGCGGGTGAAGCGAAGGTGCCGTTCTTCAGCATCTCGGGTTCGGACTTCGTCGAAATGTTCGTCGGCGTCGGCGCGGCTCGTGTGCGCGACATGTTCGAGCAGGCGAAGAAGCATGCACCGTGTATCGTGTTCATCGACGAAATCGACGCGGTCGGCCGTCATCGCGGCGCCGGCATGGGCGGCGGCAACGACGAACGCGAACAGACGCTGAACCAGATGCTCGTCGAGATGGACGGCTTCGAGGCGAACTCGGGCGTGATCGTGATCGCCGCAACCAACCGTTCCGACGTGCTCGACAAGGCGCTGCTGCGTCCGGGCCGTTTCGACCGCCAGGTCTACGTCGGTCTGCCGGACATCCGCGGCCGCGAGCAGATCATGCGCGTTCACCTGCGCAAGGTACCGATCGCGAACGACGTTGATGCGGCAGTCATCGCACGCGGCACGCCGGGCTTCTCGGGCGCCGATCTCGCGAACCTCGTGAACGAGGCGGCGCTGTTCGCCGCACGTCGCGGCAAGCGCATCGTCGAGATGCAGGATTTCGAAGACGCGAAGGACAAGATCTTCATGGGTCCGGAGCGCAAGTCGGCCGTGATCCGCGAAGAAGCGAAGCGTGCGACCGCTTATCACGAGTCGGGCCACGCGGTGATCGCGAAGCTGCTGCCGAAGGCCGACCCCGTGCACAAGGTCACGATCATCCCGCGCGGTCGCGCGCTGGGCGTCACGTGGCAGCTGCCGGAGCATGACAACGAAACGTACTCGAAGGACTACCTGATGGACCGCCTTGCGATCCTGTTCGGTGGCCGGGTGGCGGAAGAGTTGTTCATGAACCTGGTCAGCACCGGCGCATCGGACGACTTCAACAAGGCAACGCAGACGGCACGCGCGATGGTGGCCCGTTTCGGCATGACCGACGCGCTCGGGCCGATGGTCTACGTCGACGACGAAAACGATGCATCGCCGTTCGGCCGCGGCTTCACGCGCACGATCTCGGAAGCGACGCAGCAGAAGGTCGATTCGGAAATCCGCCGCGTGCTCGACGAACAGTACGGCCTTGCGCGCCGCCTGCTCGAAGAGAACCGCGACAAGGTCGAAGCGATGACCGCCGCGCTGATGGAGTGGGAGACGATCGATGCCGATCAGATCAACGACATCATGGAAGGCCGTCCGCCGCGCTCCCCGAAGAGCTCGCCGGCTGTCGGCGGCGATTCGTCGGGTGGTGGCAGCAGCGCCGAGGTGAAGCCCGGCAACGCGCCGGCGCCGGCTTCGCCGGCGGCATAATCTCCGCTTTAGCGCCGTTCACGGGCTGGTGTGGCTTCACACCGGCCCGTTTTGCATTCATTCACGCCAGTTGCTCGTGTCCGATTCCGCTGTTTCCCCATTCATTCCCGCGCCACTCCAGTGCGGCCGCTTCGAACTGACGTTCGAACGCCCGCTCGTGATGGGCATCCTCAACGCCACGCCTGATTCGTTCTCCGACGGCGGCCGCTTCCTCGCGCGCGACGATGCGCTGCGCCAGGCCGAGCGGATGATTGCCGAAGGCGTCGACCTTCTCGATATCGGCGGCGAATCGACGCGCCCCGGCGCGCCGCCCGTGCCGCTCGACGAGGAACTCGCGCGCGTGATCCCGCTCGTCGAAGCGCTGCGGCCGTTGAACGTGCCGCTGTCGATCGATACCTACAAGCCGGCCGTGATGCGTGCGGCGCTGGCCGCAGGTGCCGACCTGATCAACGACATCTGGGGGTTCCGCCAGCCGGGCGCGATCGACGCGGTGCGCGACGGCAACTGCGGGCTGTGTGCGATGCACATGCTTGGTGAGCCGCAGACGATGCAGGTCGGCGAACCCGATTACGGCGACGTCGTGACCGACGTGCGCGATTTTCTCGCCGAGCGCGCGCAGGCGCTGCGCGATGCGGGGATTGTGCCGGAGCGGATCTGCGTCGATCCCGGTTTCGGATTCGGCAAGGCGGTTGTCGACGACAACTATGCATTGCTGGCCGCGTTGCCGGACACGGCACCCGCGCGGCCCGACGGCCGCGCGTATCCGATACTCGCGGGCATGTCGCGCAAGTCGATGCTCGGCGCGGTGATCGGCGGCAAGCCGCCGATGGAGCGCGTCGCGGCGAGCGTGGCGGCCGCAGTGTGCGCGGTCGAGCGCGGGGCGGCGATCGTGCGCGTGCACGACGTCGCGGCGACGGTCGACGCGCTGAAAATCTGGGTTGCCGTGCGCGAAGCCGCGCGGCAACGATAAGTCAGAAGACGAAGGAGGAAGATTCACCATGGGACGTCGATATTTCGGCACGGACGGCATTCGCGGCACGGTGGGCGAGGCGCCCATCACGCCGGATTTCGTGTTGCGTCTCGGCTACGCAGCCGGCAAGGTACTGGCCAGCTCGGCCGATGTTGCGGCAGGCTCGCGCCCGACCGTGCTGATCGGCAAGGACACGCGCGTGTCGGGCTACATGCTCGAAGCCGCGCTCGAGGCCGGATTCTCGGCGGCGGGCGTCGACGTGATGCTGGCCGGCCCGATGCCGACGCCGGGTGTCGCGTACCTGACGCGTGCGCTGCGCCTGTCGGCGGGCGTCGTGATCAGCGCATCGCACAACCCGTATCACGACAACGGGATCAAGTTCTTCTCCGCCGACGGCAACAAGCTGCCGGACGACACCGAAGCCGCGATCGAAGCGTGGCTCGACAAGCCGCTCGAGTGCGCGTCGTCGGACGGTCTCGGCAAGGCGCGTCGCCTCGACGACGCGGCCGGCCGCTACATCGAGTTCTGCAAGAGCACATTCCCGGCCGCGTTCAACCTGCGCGGGCTGAAGCTCGTGATCGACTGCGCGCACGGCGCCGCGTACCAGATCGCGCCGCACGTGTTCCACGAACTCGGCGCGGACGTGATCCCGATCGGCGTCGCGCCGAACGGCTTCAACATCAACGATGGCGTCGGGGCGACCGCACCGGACGCGCTGGTGCGCGCGGTGCGCGCGAACCACGCCGACCTCGGCATCGCGCTCGACGGCGATGCCGACCGGCTGCAAGTGGTCGACGCGACCGGTCGCCTGTACAACGGCGACGAGTTGCTCTACGTGCTCGTGAAGGACCGGGTCGCGACCGACGGCAAGGTCGAAGGTGCGGTGGGCACGCTGATGACGAACCTCGCGGTCGAAGTCGCGCTGCAGCGCGAGGGCGTGAAGTTCGTCCGCGCGGCGGTCGGCGATCGCTACGTGCTCGAGCAACTGCGCGAGCGCGGCTGGCAGCTCGGCGCGGAAGGTTCGGGCCACATCCTGTCGCTCGACCGCCACTCGACCGGCGACGGCATCGTGTCGGCGCTGCTCGTGCTGGCCGCGCTGAAGCGCAGCGGCAAGACCCTCGCGCAGATGCTCGACGGCGTCACGCTGTTCCCGCAGAAGCTGATCAACGTGCGGATGAAGCCGGGCGCCGACTGGAAGGGCAGCACGTCGATTCGCGCCGCGATCGACGCAGCCGAAGCCGCGCTCGCCGGCAGCGGCCGCGTGCTGATCCGCGCATCGGGCACGGAGCCCGTGCTGCGCGTGATGGTCGAAGCGCAGCAGGCGGCCGACGCGGTCCGCCATGCGGAGACGATCGCCGACGCGGTGCGCGCGGCGACGACCTGACGCGCGGATCCGGCGCGTCAGGTCAAACACCTGCGCGCCGGTGTTCCGGTGAACCCGCACACGGCGCCTTCGGGCGCCGTGATTTCGTCAGACGCAAAGGTTTGCGATACCTATAAAGCAGGGCGCGTCGTCACCGCAATCCAGGGGCGAAAAATCGTCCGACCCCTGATATCGGCCCACCACGACCAGGGGCTTTCCATGGCGCAGACACCGCGCTACGATCCGCTCGCACCCATGTGAAACGGGTCGTCATCCCGTCCCTTCCAGGCAGGCAATTCTTGCCGCCACCGCTGTTCTGGCGCTGTCCGGGCGCCGTGCACACCGCACCCGATACTCCCTTTCAACCAGTCATGTTACTGTCACGCCAGTTTCATCGATTGTCACATTACCGTCATGAGGAGCCCCTAACCTTCGCGGTGCCGTAGTCATCCGCTCACACACTGGAGGTCTCATGAAATTGATGCAAACCGCGATTGCCGGCCTGGCTGGCGCGCTTTTCGCCGTCGCCGCTCACGCTGCCGACATCACGGGCGCAGGCAGCACGTTCGCGATGCCGATCTATACGAAATGGGCTGCTGACTACCAGCAGACCGGCGGCGCGAAGGTCAATTACCAAGGTATCGGCTCGTCGGGCGGCCTGAAGCAGATCGTCGCGAAGACGGTCGATTTTGCCGGTTCGGACGCTCCGCTGAAGGATGACGAGCTCGCGAAGGAAGGCCTGTTCCAGTTCCCGACGGTGGTCGGCGGCGTGGTGCCGGTCGTCAACGTGCCGGGCGTGAAGCCGGGTGAACTGACGCTGTCGGGCCCGGTGCTCGGCGACATCTACCTCGGCAAGATCAAGAAGTGGAACGACCCGGCGATCGCCGCGCTGAACCCGAAGGTCAAGCTGCCGGATACCGACATCGCCGTGGTTCGCCGCGCTGACGGCTCGGGCACGAGCTTCATCTGGACGAACTACCTGTCGAAGGTCAACGACGAGTGGAAGTCGAAGGTCGGCGAAGGCACGACGGTCAACTGGCCGACGGGCACGGGCGGCAAGGGCAACGACGGCGTCGCAGCGTTCGTGCAGCGCCTGCCGGGCGCAGTCGGCTACGTCGAATGGGCGTACGCGAAGAAGAACAACATGGTCTACACGGCCCTGAAGAACTCGACGGGCACGGTGGTCGAGCCGAAGACGGAAACGTTCAAGGCCGCTGCTGCCGGCGCGAACTGGTCGAAGTCGTTCTACCAGATCCTGACGAACCAGCCGGGCAAGGAAGCATGGCCGGTCGTCGGCGCGACGTTCGTGCTGCTGCACGCGAAGCAGGACAAGCCGGAGCAGGGCGTCGAAACGCTGAAGTTCTTCAGCTGGGCGTTCAAGAACGGCGAGAAGGCTGCCGACAGCCTCGACTACATCTCGCTGCCGCCGGCAGTCGAAGCGGAAATCCGCAAGCAGTGGAAGATCAAGGTGACGGACGCTTCGGGCAAGCCGGTCGCCGCCGAGTAAGCATTGCAGCGGTTCGCTGCCCGGCCGTGCCGGTCGGGCAGTGTGTGCGGTAAAGCCGGGCGTTACGGCGCCCGGCAATCAAAAGCAGGCACCCATGTCTGATATTTCCTATACGTCCTCACGGTCCGCCGACGTTGCGCAGCAACGCGCGCCGAGCCGCCTCGGGGATGTCGTATTCGGCGGTCTTGCACGGCTTGCCGCCATCGTGACCCTGCTGCTGCTCGGCGGGATCATCGTTTCCCTGATCATCGCGTCGATGCCGACCATCCAGAAGTTCGGTCTCGGCTTCCTGTTGCAATCCGAGTGGGATCCCAACTCGGACATCTACGGCGCGCTCGTGCCGATCTACGGCACGATCGTGACGTCGATCATCGCGCTCGTCATCGCCGTGCCGGTCAGCTTCGGCATCGCGCTGTTCCTCACCGAGCTGTCGCCCGTGTGGCTGCGCCGCCCGCTCGGCATCGCGATCGAGCTGCTCGCCGCGATTCCGTCGATCGTCTACGGCATGTGGGGCCTGCTCGTGTTCGCCCCGATCTTCGCGGAATATTTCCAGAAGCCGATCGGCCGCCTGTTCAAGGACGTGTGGATTCTCGGCCCGCTGACCGCTGGCCCGCCGATCGGTATCGGCATCCTGGCAGCCGGCGTGATCCTCGCGATCATGATCATCCCGTACATCGCATCGGTGATGCGTGACGTGTTCGAAGTCACGCCCGTGCTGCTGAAGGAATCGGCGTACGGCATCGGCTGCACGACCTGGGAAGTGATGTGGAAGGTCGTGCTGCCCTATACGAAGACCGGCGTGATCGGCGGCGTGATGCTCGGCCTCGGCCGCGCGCTCGGCGAGACGATGGCCGTGACCTTCGTGATCGGCAACACGAACCTGCTCGACAGCGTGTCGTTGTTCGCACCGGGCAACAGCATCACGTCGGCGCTCGCGAACGAATTCGCGGAAGCGCAGCCGGGCCTGCATACGTCCGCGCTGATGGAACTGGGCCTGATCCTGTTCGTGATCACGTTCGTCGTGCTGACCATCTCCAAACTGCTGCTGCTTCGTCTCGAGAAGGGAGAGGGCAAGAAATGAGCGAGCCCATCATGAATTTCCCGGGGCCGGATGGCGCCGTGCTCGACGCGATGCGCAACCGCCTGCAGCGCAAGCGCAAGGCCGTCAACGCGATCGCGCTGACCGCGTCGCTCGCCGCGATGGCCTTCGGCCTGCTGTGGCTCGTGTGGATTCTCTACACGACGGTGCATCTCGGCGTCGGTGGCCTGTCGCTGCAGCTGTTCACGGAATCGACGCCGGCGCCGAACACGGAAGGCGGCGGTCTCGCGAACGCAATCGTCGGCAGCTTGCTGCTGTGCGGCTTCGGCACGCTGGTCGGCACGCCGATCGGCATCCTCGCGGGCGTCTATCTCGCCGAATACGGCCAGAAGAACCTGCTGGCGAGCACGATCCGCTTCATCAACGACATCCTGCTGTCCGCGCCGTCGATCGTCATCGGCCTGTTCGTGTACGCGATCGTCGTCGCGAAGTCGGGGCGCTTCTCGGGCTGGGCCGGTGTGATCGCGCTCGCGCTGCTGCAGATTCCGATCGTGATCCGCACGACCGAGAACATGCTGAAGCTCGTGCCGAACGCGCTGCGCGAAGCAGCCTTCGCGCTCGGCACGCCGAAGTGGCGCATGGTGCTGAAGATCACGCTGCGCGCGTCGGTCGGCGGGATCATCACGGGTGTGCTGCTCGCCGTCGCGCGGATCGCCGGCGAAACGGCGCCGCTGCTGTTCACCGCACTGTCGAACCAGTTCTTCTCGTGGGACATGAGCCAGCCGATGGCGAACCTGCCCGTCACGATCTACAAGTTCGCGATGAGCCCGTTCGCGGAATGGCAGTCGCTCGCATGGGCGGGCGTGTTCCTGATTACGCTCGGGGTGCTCGGACTCAACATCCTGGCGCGCTCGATCTTCTCGAAAAAGTAACGGCGGAGCAATCCGATGAATATGGCAGAAAGCCACCTGAATCCTGTCGAGCGCACTGCAGCGCCGGCCGGCACGCAAGATGCGGCGCACGGCCGTCCGCTCGAGCCGCTGAACGCGAAGATCGAGGTCAACAACCTCAACTTCTTCTACAACAAGTTCCATGCGCTGAAGAACATCAACCTGAGCATTCCCGAAGGGAAGGTGACGGCGTTCATCGGCCCGTCGGGCTGCGGCAAGTCGACGCTGCTGCGCACGTTCAACAAGATGTTCGCGCTCTATCCGGAGCAGCGCGCCGAAGGCGAAATCCTGATGGACGGCGAGAACCTGCTGACGACGAAGCGCGACATCTCGCTGCTGCGCGCGCGGATCGGCATGGTGTTCCAGAAGCCGACGCCGTTCCCGATGTCGATCTACGACAACATCGCGTTCGGCGTGAAGATGTTCGAAAAGCTCACGCGCTCGGAAATGGACGACCGCGTCGAGTGGGCGCTGACGAAGGCCGCGCTGTGGAACGAAGTGAAGGACAAGCTGAACCAGAGCGGCTACGGCCTCTCGGGCGGCCAGCAGCAGCGTCTGTGCATTGCGCGCGGCATCGCGATCCGTCCGGAAGTGCTGCTGCTCGACGAACCGTGCTCGGCGCTCGACCCGATCTCGACGGGCCGCATCGAAGAGCTGATCGCGGAGCTGAAGAGCGACTACACGGTCGTGATCGTCACGCACAACATGCAGCAGGCCGCACGCTGCTCGGATTTCACGGCCTACATGTACCTGGGCGAGCTGATCGAATTCGGCGAGACCGAAAAGATCTTCATCAAGCCGGTGCGCAAGGAAACGGAAGACTACATCACCGGCCGCTTCGGCTGATGACGGAGAACAACAGCCATGTCGGATAAACATCTGTCGAGCCAGTTCGACGCCGATCTCAACGCGGTGTCCTCGAAAGTGCTGGAAATGGGCGGGCTCGTCGAGTCGCAGATCGTCGGCGCGATGCATGCACTGAACGAATTCGATCGCGATGCGGCCGAGAAGGTGATCGCGAACGAAGAAGTCCTGAACACGATGGAAGTCGACATCGACCAGGAGTGCGGCAACATCATCGCGCGGAGGCAGCCTGCCGCGCGTGACCTGCGCCTTTTGATGTCGATTTCGAAAACGATTACGAACCTCGAGCGCGCCGGCGACGAGGCCGAGAAGATCGCGAAGCGCGTGCGCCGCCTGGTCGACGAGCCGGCCGCGCGTGCGGTCAACATCGCCGAGATCAAGGTGTCGGGCGAGATGGCCGTGACGATCCTGCGCCGCGCGCTCGACGCATTCGCGCGCCTCGATACGGTGGCCGCCGCGCAGATCGTCAAGGACGACAAGGAAATCGACATGGAATTCCGCGCGTTCGTGCGCAAGCTCGTGTCGTACATGCAGGAAGATCCGCGCACGATCTCGGTCGGCCTCGACTACCTGTTCATCGCGAAGGCGATCGAGCGGATCGGCGACCACGCGAAGAACATCGCCGAATTCATCATCTACATCGTGAAGGGCACCGACGTGCGGCACCAGCCGCGCGACACGCTCGATCGCGAAGCCAACAGTTAATCGACTCCATAGGAAGAACAGAGGTGCCGATGCCCAGCAACATTCTCGTCGTTGAAGATGAGCCCGCGATTTCCGAACTGATCTCGGTGAATCTCCAGCACGCCGGTCACTGCCCGATTCGGGCGTACAACGCCGAACAGGCGCAGAACCTGATCAGCGACGTGCTGCCCGATCTCGTGCTGCTCGACTGGATGCTGCCGGGCAAGTCCGGTATTGCGTTCGCGCGCGACCTGCGCAACAACGAACGGACCAAGCATATCCCGATCATCATGCTGACCGCCCGCGGCGACGAGCAGGACAAGGTGCTCGGCCTCGAAATCGGCGCGGACGACTACGTGACGAAGCCGTTCTCGCCGAAGGAACTGATGGCGCGGATCAAGGCCGTGCTGCGCCGCCGCGCGCCGCAGCTGACCGAGGACGTCGTGTCGATCAACGGGCTGCGCCTCGACCCGGCCACGCATCGCGTCGCCGCGCATGCGGAAGGCAGCGAGATCAAGCTCGATCTCGGCCCGACCGAGTTCCGCCTGCTGCATTTCTTCATGACGCATCCGGAGCGCGTGCACAGCCGCACGCAACTGCTCGACCAGGTGTGGGGCGACCACGTGTTCGTCGAGGAGCGCACCGTCGACGTGCACATCAAACGATTGCGCGCGGCCTTGAAACCGGCCGGCTGCGATGCGATGATCGAGACCGTGCGCGGCAGCGGCTACCGGCTCGCCAAGCACGCGTAACGTATCCACGCATGCCGTGTGCCACGGCATGCCGTTCATTCTTTCGGGCGCTGAATCATGAACATCATCTGGGCGCGCTTTCTGGTGTCGCTCGTGCTGCTCGTGCTGATCGGCGTATTGGTCGGCGTTTTCGCCGGCCCGACCGCGGGCCTCGTGTTCGTGGTCGTGATGCTGATCGCGCAGGGCTTTTTCAGCACCTTTCATACGCAGCGTCTGTGGCGGCTGCTCGATGCGCCGGTCTATGGCGAGGTGCCGAGCGCGCCGGGCATCTGGGGCGAGATCTACTATCGTCTGCACAAGCTCGCGAAGCAGTGGCATGCGCAGGTGCGTCAGGTCGAGCAGCAGCATTCGCGCTTCATCCAGGCGATCCAGGCATCGCCGAACGGCGTCGCGATGCTCGACGACCACGACCAGATCGAGTGGTGCAACGCGATCGCCGAGGTCCATTTCGGCCTCGACGCGAAGCGCGACCTGCGCCAGCACATCACCAACCTGGTACGCCATCCCGAGTTCGTCCGCTATCTGAACGCGCAACATTACGACGAGACGCTCGTGATGCGCGGCATGGGCGATTCACGGCAGAACGTGCTGGAAGTGCAGGTGTTTCCGTACGGCGAGAACCGCAAGCTGCTGCTCACGCAGGACATCACCGAGCTCGAGCGGACCGATGCGATGCGGCGCGACTTCGTCGCGAACGTGTCGCACGAGTTGAAGACGCCGCTCACCGTGTTGTCGGGGTTCCTCGAGACGATGCGTGAGCTGCCGCTGAACGAGGAAGACCGCGCGCGCTATCTCGACATGATGGAGCAGCAGGCGTCGCGGATGCGGCACATCGTCACCGACCTGCTGGTGCTCGCGAAGCTGGAGGGCGAAAGCAAGCCGCCGCTCGATCGCGCGATCGACATGCGCGCCGTGTTCGACCATCTGAAGGAGGACGCGCAGACGCTGTCGAACGGGCATCACGACATCGCGTTCGCGATCGACGAGACGCTCGGCGTCACCGGCGCGCAGACGGAGCTGTTCAGCGCGTTCGCGAATCTCGTCACGAATGCGATCCGCTATACGCCGGAAGGCGGCAAGATCGTCGTGACGTGGCGGCGCGAAGGTGCGCAGGGTGTGTTTTCCGTCACGGACAGCGGCTTCGGCATCCCGGCCGCCGACCTGCCGCGGCTCACCGAACGCTTCTACCGCGTCGACCGCAGCCGTTCGCGCGACACCGGCGGCACGGGGCTCGGCCTTGCGATCGTCAAGCACGTGCTGCAGCGGCACGACGCGCACCTGTACGTGCAGAGCGAGGAAGGGCGCGGCAGCACGTTCACCGCGCGCTTCCCGGGCGCGCGCATCATCGCGATCCGGCCGGCCGCTTACGAGGCATGATCGCGTAACGGCATCCGTCGCTCTTTGGCGAGCGGCGGCATGCCGGGTTCGCAACAAAAAACGCAGCCCGCGGGCTGCGTTTTTTATTTGGAGCGACGCGGTGCGCGACGCGCGCCGCGCTGCCGATTCAAGCGCAGAACTTCGCGAGCAACCCGAGTTGCGCGTTGCGGGTCGTCTTGCCGGCGCGACGGCGGCGGTAGTGGCCGTCGCTTTGCATCTGCCACGCCGACTGGTTGTCGCCGAGGCACACCGACAGGCCTTCGGCGATCACGCGCCGCTTGAGCTTGCGATCGCGGATCGGGAACGCGACTTCGACGCGGCGGAACAGGTTGCGGTCCATCCAGTCGGCGCTCGACAGATAGACGTCCTCGGCACCGTTCGCGTGGAAATAGTAGATCCGGTGGTGCTCGAGGAAGCGGCCGACGATCGAGCGCACGGTGATGTTTTCCGACAGCCCCGGCACGCCCGGCTTCAGCGCGCAGACACCACGCACGATCAGGTCGACCTTGACGCCGGCCTGCGACGCTTCGTACAGCGCGGCGATCACCGTCGGCTCCAGGAGCGCGTTCATCTTCGCGACGACGCGCGCGCGCTTGCCGGCGCGTGCATTGTCGATCTCCGCGCGGATCGAATCGATGATGCGCGGATGCAGCGTGAACGGCGACTGCCACAGCTCGTGCAGCGTGAGTTCGCCGCCGATGCCGGTCAGCTGCTGGAACACGTGATGGACGTCCTCGCAGATCTTCTGGTCGGCCGTCATCAGGCCGAAGTCGGTGTAGAGGCGTGCCGTGCGCGGGTGGTAGTTGCCGGTGCCGAGGTGCACGTAGCGGCGCAGCGACGCCTTGCCGGCCTGCACGACGCGCCGCACGATCAGCATCATCTTCGCGTGGCACTTGTGGCCGACCACGCCGTACACGACATGCGCGCCGACGGCTTCGAGCTGCGACGCCCAGTTGATGTTGGTTTCCTCGTCGAAGCGCGCGAGCAGTTCGACGACGGCGGTCACTTCCTTGCCGTTGCGCGCGGCTTCCATCAGCGCGTCCATCAGCGGCGAATCGGTGCCGGTGCGGTAGATCGTCTGCTTGATCGCGACGACGCTTGGATCCTTCGCGGCCTGCTGCAGCAGTTCGAGCACCGGCTGGAAGCTCTCGTACGGGTGGTGCAACAGGATGTCGCCGTTGTCGATCGCGTCGAACATCGTCGGCGCGTTCGTGATCGCGGACGGGGTCGACGCGGTGAACGGCGTGAATTTCAGGTCGGGGCGATCGACGAGATCGGGAATCTGCATCAGCCGCACGAGGTTCACCGATCCGGCCACGCGATAGCAATCCTTCTCGCCGAGTTCGCTTTCCTCGAGCAGGCGGCGCACGATGTGCGGCGGCGTGTCGGCCGACACCTCGAGGCGCACTGCATTGCCGAGGTGGCGTGCCGGCAGTTCGCCCTGCAGTGCGACGCGCAGGTTCGTGATTTCGTCCTCGTCGACGAACAATTCGCTGTTGCGCGTGATGCGGAACTGGTTGCAGCTCTTCACGCTCAGCTGCGGGAAGAGTTCGCCGACGAAGCGCTGCATGAATGAGCTCAACAGCACGAAGCCGTGCTCGAAGCCCGACAGCGCGTGCGGCATGCGCACGACACGCGGCAGCGCGCGCGGCGCCTGCACGATGCCCATCACGGCCTGGCGGCCGAATGCGTCACGGCCTTCGAGCTCGACGACGAAGTTCAGGCTCTTGTTCAGCACGCGCGGGAACGGGTGCGCGGGATCGAGGCCGATCGGCGTGAGCACCGGCAGCAGCTCGTCGAGGAAGTAGTGCCGCGCCCATTCGAGTTGCTCGTCGTTCCACGTGTCGCTCGCATGGAAGTAGATGCCTTCCTGTTCGAGCGCGGGCAGCACGGTTTCGTGCAGCATCGTGTACTGTCGATGGACGAGCCGCTGCGCGCGTTCGACGACGAGGTCGTAAGCATGTTGTAACGACATGCCGTCGGGCGTCAGTGCGCCGGGGTTGTCGCGGATCTGCTCCTGCAGCCCGGCCATCCGGACTTCGAAGAATTCGTCGAGGTTGCTGCTGGTGATGCAGATGAAGCGGAGACGCTCGAGCAACGGGACTTGCGGATCGGCTGCCTGGGCCAGCACGCGCTCGTTGAAACCGAGGATGCCGAGTTCACGATTGAGAAGCGGATAACGGACGGACATCGGCAGAGTAGGGGGTGATTCGGGCGATGATTCGAAAGGACGCTCGGAAACTCTCACGGTACGATGACGTGCTGATGACAATAGTGTATTTATATCGGGAAATTCTACGCTGTAACCGTTTCGTCTCATAAATGTTTCGGCTATATGCAAACGAGCAGTATGCATGCCCGTGAAGCGTGGCAACGGCAAGCGTTCCACGCTTAAAATGTCGCCTTTGATTGATCACCCACGGCTGTCGCACCGGCCGCCGCGGGCGAACGCGCACGGAGCCCCCTTCTGATGGTTACAACCCCCCACTTGCTGGCTGCCGTGGATCTCGGCTCGAACAGCTTCCGGCTGATCGTCGGTCGCGTCGAGGAAACGCCGGCGGGCAGCCAGATCTATCCCGTCGACGCGCTGCGCGAGCCCGTCCGGCTGGCCGCGGGCCTGTCGAGCGACAAGATGCTCGATCGCGCGTCGCAGGAGCGTGGCTGGGAAGCGCTCAAGCGGTTCGGCGAGCGCCTGCGCGATTTCCATCCCGATCACGTGCGCGCGGTGGCGACGAACACGCTGCGCGTCGCGAAGAACGCGGGCGAATTTCTCGGCGAGGCCGAAGCGGCACTGGGTTTCCCGATCGAGGTGATTGCGGGCCGCGAAGAAGCGCGGCTGATCTATGCGGGCGCCGCGCATTCGGTGCCCGCGAGCGCGGGCAAGCGGCTCGTCGTCGACATCGGCGGCGGCTCCACCGAATTCATCATCGGCTCGCACTACACGCCGATCGTGATGGAGAGCCTCTATATCGGCTGCGTGAGCCATAGCCGCACCTTCTTCCCGGCCGGCAACGTCGACGAATACACGATGCGGCAGGCCGAGCTCGCGGCCAAGCGCGAGATCCAGATCATTTCAAGCGAGTACAAGAAGGCCGGCTGGGACCAGGCGATCGGCTCGTCGGGCACCGCGCGTGCGCTCGCGGAACTCGTCGAGGCAAACGGCTTCAACGATCCCGGCATCACGCACGGCATTTCGCGCGGCGGTCTCGAGCGCCTGAAGCGCGCGCTGATCAAGTCGGAGAACGTCAACCGGCTGAAGCTGATCGCGCTGAAGCCCGATCGCGTGCCGGTGCTCGCGGGCGGCCTCGCGATCATGCTCGCGGTGTTCGAGGAACTCGGCGTCGACTACGTCGATACGACCGACGGCGCGCTGCGTCTCGGCGTGCTGTACGACCTGCTCGGCCGGACGCAGCACGAGGACATGCGTGCGGTGACCGTCGAGGGCTTCACGCGCCGCTACGGTGTCGATCGTGCGCAGGCCGAGCGGATCGGCGCGCTGGCGGGGCGTTTCTACGACGAACTCGAGGAAGCCGACGAAGAGGCGCGCGAGGAAGGGCGGATGTTCCTCGGCTGGGCGGCCGCGTTGCACGAGATCGGTTTGTCGATCTCGCACAGCGCGTATCACAAGCACTCGGCTTATATTGCGAGCAACGCGGACATGCCGGGTTTTTCGCGCACCGACCAGGCGCGCCTCGCCGCGCTCGTGCTCGGTCACGCCGGCAAGCTCGGCAAGCTGTCGCAGGCGCGCGAGGTCGAGTGGCCGCTGCTGTTCTGCCTGCGACTCGCGGCGCTGCTGTGCCGGCGCCGGACCGATGCCGGGCTGCCGGACATTTCCGTTTCGCAGATGAAGAAAGGCGGGTATGAAGTGCGCCTGCCGAGCGCGTGGGTCGAGCAGAACCCGCTGACCGACTACAGCCTCAGCCAGGAGGCGGCCGAGTGGGAGAAGGTCGGTATCCCGTATCGCGTGGTGTATACCGGCGCGTAACAGGCCGAAGCGAGGTCGATAGCGGGGCTGGGAGGGGCCGGGCAGCAGGCAGGCTTGGTGCCCCTCGGGCTTGCCGCATGAGCGTCCTGGCGGCCGGTCAGTCCGACGAGCAGACGATCGCGGTCAGGAACGGAAACGCCTGCTTGACGGTCGCATCGCTGCCGGCCTTGCGCACGGCTTCTTCCACCGCGCTTTTCGTGCCCCGCACCACGACGCCATAGGCCCAGTCGCCGATCGGCGTGCCGTCACCCGGGCGGAAGATCGGGTCGTTCGCCTGGTATCCGAGTACGACATAGACGCCGAAGCCGTACGCCGTCAGCGCGTGGCTCGTGCGGAATGCGTTGACCGAGTTCGATTCGACGTGCATCGGCTCCGACTGGATGTCGCCGGCGGCGAGCAGCGGCGCGACGAATTTGTGGCCGGTCGAATGGCAGTCGAGCGCGTCGTCGAGCGCCTTGGCCGACGCGGTGCCGGCAGTCGCGAGCAGCGATGCGCAGAGGGCGGTCTTCAGAATGTTGTTTTTCATGCGCGAGGGCGGGTTGTCCACGCGCATTATCGCGTGTTCCGGCAAGTGCCGTATGCGGGCTGCGGATGGTTCGTTGGCGCGTATGCCGTCGGTGATGCGACGGGCCGGCCAGGCGGGCGCTCGGTCGTTTCCAGTCAGCCTTTCCTGCATTTGAAGCGAAAGGCCGTAAGCCACTTGCTTGGTGCCGGCCTTCGAAATCTGGCCGCCGAGGGCTGGGTGGATCGTTGAAGCGTCGATGCCCCAATTGATCCCTACAATGAATCGAGGCGCTGCGAACCGGAATCCCGGTTGACGCTTGAAGGGCCCAGAAACGGAAAAGGGGCTACGGTATTAACCGTAACCCCTTGATTCCTTGGTCGGAGCGATAGGATTCGAACCTACGACCCTCTGATCCCAAATCAGATGCGCTACCAGGCTGCGCTACGCTCCGACGAGCCAAAGATTGTATCGTTGAATGTCTGATCCGGTCAATCCCTATATGCGGGTAAATGCCGCGGCGGCAAAGGTCCGCAATTTGCGACAATTCGCCCGGTCATCGGCGGGGCCCGGACGCATGGGCGCGGGGCCGCTCGCCGAAGCAAGGAGAACATCATGATGAACCTGATCCTGTGGCGCCACGCCGAAGCCGAAGACTACGCGGCGAGCGATCTCGCACGCCAGTTGACCGTCCGGGGCCGCAAGGACGCGCAGGCGATGGCCAAATGGCTGCGTGGCCGGCTCGAGACGAACGCCGTGATCCTCGCGAGCCCGGCGGCCCGGACCGTGCAGACGGTCGAGGCGCTGACCGACCAGTACCGGACGGTCGACGCGCTCGCGCCGGGCGGCAGCGTCGACGACGTGCTGGCGGCGGCCGGCTGGCCGGAGGGCATCGCGCCGACGGTCGTGATCGTCGGGCACCAGCCGACGCTCGGCAGCGTCGCCGCGCAACTGATCGCCGGCGGCGACGACAGCTGGAGCGTCAAGAAGGGCGGAATCGTGTGGCTGGCGAGCCGCACGCGTGACGGCAGCCGGCAGGCCGTACTGCGCGCGGTAATGACGCCCGACCTGCTGTGAGGCCCGTCTGAAGGGCTTTGAAGGGATTCGTCGTACGGTTTCGCAAGCTTTCTGCTAAAGTCAATTCGGCGACACGTCATTGAAAGGACACGGTCGTGCCACATAACGGTCACGGCCGATTACTACATTGGCGGGCATGTCGTCCTATTCCTTACGACCAGGAAAGCCTAATGCGAGAACTGCCGACGCCTACGCTCCCATTTGCCTCGCTGCCCCTCGACACGTCGCGGCGTCACTTGCCGCGCGCTGCTGAAACCGTCACATCGGAGTATCGCCTGCGCGCCGCGTGGGCGCGTACGGAAGACGAATTGCGCGAAGCCCAGCGCCTGCGTTACAGCGTGTTCGCCGAAGAGATGGGCGCGCAGGTCAGCGGCCCCTCCGGTCTCGACGTCGATCCGTTCGATGCGTACTGCGACCACCTGCTGGTTCGCGATCTCGACACCCTGAAGGTCGTCGGCACGTATCGCGTGCTGCCGCCGCACCAGGCGGCGCGTGTCGGCCGCCTGTACGCCGAAGGCGAATTCGACCTGTCGCGCCTCACGCACCTGCGCGGCAAGATGGTCGAGGTGGGCCGCTCGTGCGTGCACAGCGACTACCGCAGTGGCGCCGTCATCATGGCGCTGTGGGGCGGCCTTGGCGCGTACATGATGCAGAACGGCTACGAGACGATGCTCGGATGCGCGAGCGTGTCGATGGCCGACGGCGGCCACTACGCGGCGAACCTGTACCAGTCGCTGTCGGCAGGCTCGCTGACGGCGCCGGAATATCGCGCGTTCCCGCACACGGCCCTGCCGGTCGACGAACTGCAGACGGGCACGGTCGTGGCGCCGCCGCCGCTGATCAAGGGTTACCTGCGTCTCGGCGCGAAGATCTGCGGTGCGCCGGCCTGGGATCCCGACTTCAACTGCGCCGATTTCCTGACGCTGTTCCGCCTGTCCGACATTAACGCGCGCTACGCCCGCCACTTCCTGGGCTGAGCCGTCGGAAGCGCGTCGCGCCCGCCCGGGCGCGCGCAAGCGAACGCCGCCGCGTGGCACGAGCCGCGCGACGGCGTTCGTCCATCTGATCAACGCGTGTGATTCGGACCCTGTTAATTTCGGCGATACGCGATCACCGGCGTGCCGCGGGACGGCACGTTCGAGAACGGCCCGGGGAAGGGCCGGACGGCAGCGGCGCGCTTAGTGCTTGCGCCGCCAGTCGAGCAGGTGGTGTTCGGCCATCCAGTGGTGGATCATCCCTTCGCCTCCATGGCTGCGCTTGTATTCGCGCGACTCGAAGAACGACAGGGCGACGAGCACCATCAGACCGACGAACAGCCCGATCAGGCCGGCAATTTCTTCAGACGACATGGCAGCCTCCTTTCCGCGGCACAGCGCCATGCGTACATAGTAGGACATGCGCGGCGCGACTCCGAAGCAGGATTTCCGCTAGACTCGGCGCGGTCCCGGCGTGCGATGGGCGCGCCGATTTCCGGAGCCATACCCGATGACCCGTTTCATGCTGGCCGTGCTGGCCGCATCTTTTCTTGCCGGCTGTACCAGCGATCCGCATCAGGCCCGTCGCGGCCATCCGCCCGAAGATCCGGCCGATTATCACGGCGTGCCGACCGACATGACGCCGCCGTCGATGCTCGACGCGCCGCCGCCGAAACCCACGCAATAACGGCCGGTTCGGTCCGCCGTCAGGCGCGGGCCGCGGGCACGTCGGCGCCGATGTGCCGCAGCAGCGCCGGCAGGTAGCGCGCCAGCGTCGCGCCGCGGGCGGCCATGAACAGCAGCAGCGCGAACCAGAGGCCGTGATTGCCGAACGTGCCGACGGCGGCGAGCGTGGCCACGACGAAGATCGAGAACGACGCGACCATCGCACGCATCAGCGACTGCGTCTGCGTCGCGCCGATGAAGACGCCGTCGAGCAGGAAGCCCCAGACCGACACGATCGGCGAAAGCGCGGCCCACGGCAGGTAGCGCTGCGCCGTTTCGCGGATCTCGGCCTGGTCGGTCAGGCGCGCGACGATCCAGCCGCCGGCGGTCCAGTACACGAGCGCGAACAGCAGCGCGCCGAGCGCCGACCAGAACAGCGTGACGCGGACGGCCTGCCGGAACGCGCTGCGGTCGCGCGCGCCGGCTGCTGCGCCGACGAGTGCCTCGGCCGCATGGGCGAAGCCGTCGAGGCCGTACGCCATGAACGTCTGGAAATTCAGCAGCAGTGCATTTGCCGCGAGTGTCGCATCGCCCTGTTTTGCACCGAGGTGCGCGAACCAGCCGAATGCGCCGAGCAGGCACAGCGTGCGCAGGAAGATGTCGCGATTGAGGACGATCAGCCGCTTGAGCGCGATGCGGTCGGCGAGGGCACGTACCGCGATCGGCGCAAGGCCGCGCGGTCGTAGCCGCCACAGCATCCATGCGCCGAGCGCGAAACCGCATGTGTCCGCGGTGGCCGTCGCGGCGCCGATGCCGGCGATGCCCCAGCCGAAGCCATACGCGTAGAGCAGCACGGCGCCGATGTTCACGGCATTGATGAACACTTGCGCGACGAGCGCGAGCCGCACGCGCTGCATGCCGAGCAGGTAGCCGAGCACGACGTAGTTCGCGAGCGCGAACGGTGCGCTCCAGATTCGCGCATGGCTGTAGGCAAGCGCCGTGGTGCGGACGGCATCGCTGCCGCCGAGCGCGGACAGCGCAAATGACAGCAGCGGCACCTGCAGCGCCAGTACGGCGGCGCCGAGTGCGAACGCGACGATCAACGCGCGCAGCAGGTTCAGGCGGATCCCGGCGGCGTCGCCGGCGCCATGCGCCTGCGCGACGAGGCCGGTCGTCCCCATCCGCAGGAAACCGAACCCCCAGAACACGAAATTGAAGAACAGCCCGCCGAGCGCGACGCCGCCCAGGTACTGCGTGCCGTCGAGGTGGCCCGCGACGGCCGTGTCGACGGCACCGAGGATCGGCTGGGTCAGGTTCGCGAGGACGATCGGGAACGCGAGCGCGAGGACGCGCCGGTGCGTGACGGCGGCCATGCCGGCCCCGTGCGGTAACGCGGATTCGGACATGGCGGACGCGTCAGGCGCGTTCCTGCACGCAGACCCAAGGCGAGACGACGACCGCCCACAGCTCCGGGTTGCGCGCCGCGTAATCGGCAGCGGTTTCGGCCGGCATGCGCGCGACGAGGCCTGCCGACAGCCAGCGCGTGACCTGCTCGGCATCGTCGTCGGCAACGGCTTCCGCGACGCTGACGAGATCGAGGTCGCGTGCCACGGACAGCAGCTTGCCCTGCGCGAAGAAGCGTTCGAGATCGCACCAGTCGATCTTGGCGGTTTCGCCGAGGAGTTTGGCGTAGAGCGGGCTGTGCGACGCGCCCGCGTCGAAGTGGTGATCAGAGGACATCGTTTTCTTGGAAAGACTGCGTAGTGGCGCCACTATAAACCATCCGGCCGGGCCGGCGGCACGGGTGGCGGCCGGCCTACGCGTCGCGTAGCGCACGGCGCACGATCTTGCCGGTCGCGGTCATCGGCAGGCTGTCGACGAACGCGATCGCGCGCGGATACTCGTGCGCGGCGAGGCGCGTGCGCACATGTGCCTGCAGCGCCTGCACGAGCGCAGCGTCGCCGGTGTGGCCCGGATTCAGCACCACGAACGCCTTGACGATCTCGGTGCGGGTCGCGTCGGGCACGCCGACGACGGCGGCCATCCGCACCGCCGGGTGCGTGAGCAGGCAGTCCTCGATCGGGCCGGGGCCGATCCGGTAGCCGGCGCTCGTGATCACGTCGTCGTCGCGGCCGACGAAGCGCACGAAGCCGTCGGCGTCGACCGTGCCCGTATCGCCGGTGAGCAGGTAGTCGCCGGCGAACTTGTCGCGCGTCGCGTCGGCGTTGCGCCAGTATTCGAGGAACATCACCGGGTCGGGACGGCGCACCGCGATGCGCCCTTCGACGCCGGGCGGCAGGGGCGTGCCGTCTGCGTCGACGATCGCGACTGCATGGCCGGGCACCGCCTTGCCGATCGCGCCAGGCTGCGCATCGAACAGCGCCGCGCACGACGACAGCACCATGTTGCACTCGGTCTGCCCGTAGAACTCGTTGATCGTCACGCCGAGCGCCTCGCGCCCCCAGGCCGTCAGCTCGGTGCCGAGCGACTCGCCGCCGCTCGCGACGGATTTCAGCGACAGCGCGTAGCGCTCGCGCGGTGCCGGGACGGTACGCATCAGCTTCAGCGCGGTGGGCGGCAGGAACGCATGGGTGACGCCGTGCCGCGCCATCAGCGCGAACGCCGCGTCGCCGTCGAATTTCTCGAAGCGGCGGGCGAGCACGGGCACGCCGTGATGCCATGACGGCAGCAGCACGTCGAGCAGGCCGCCGATCCATGCCCAGTCGGCGGGCGTCCAGAACAGGCGCGCGTCGCGCGGGAAGCACTGCTGCGACATCTCGACGCCCGGCAGGTGGCCCAGCAGCACGCGATGCGCGTGCAGCGCGCCTTTCGGTTTGCCCGTCGTGCCGGACGTATAGATGATGACCGCCGGATCGTCGGCGGCCGTATCGGCCGGCACGAAGTCGGGTGTTTCGGCGGCGAGCGCCGCGTCGTAGCGCAGCACGCCAGGCTGGTCGGGCGCATCGTCGCCGATGCAGTAGACGGTATGCAGTGCCGGCAGCCGGGCGCGCAGCGGCGCGATTTTCGCGTAGCCGGCCGCGTCGGTGACGAGCGCCGCCGCCTCGCTGTTCGCGAGCCGGTATTCGAGCGCATCGACGCCGAACAACGTGAAGAGCGGCACCGCGATCGCGCCGAGCTTGTACGCGGCGAGGTGCGCGGCGGCCGTTTCGGGGCCCTGCGCGAGAAAGATGCCGATCCGGTCGCCGCGCCGAAGGCCGGCGCGCACGAAGCTGTTCGCGAGCCGGTTAGAAGCATTCCTCAGGTCGTCGAACGTGATCCGGAAAACGTCGCCTTGCGCCGTTTCGTGGATCAGCGCGAGGCGTCCGCTGCCGTCGGCCCATTTGTCGCAGACGTCCACGCCGATGTTGTAGCGCGCCGGGACGTCCCACGCGAAGCGGGAGAGCAGGTCGTCGTAGCGGTCGGCGGCGGGCAGCATCGAGGTGTCTCCTGGGGGCGAACGTGGCGTCGCGCGAGCGGCTTACATCAGGATTTCACGCAGACGAATCCACAATGGCGTCTGAGGGTAGGGAATCTTCGTACTCGTCCAACAGCCACGGCTCAGTGCACGATTCCACAATGACGCATAAGATCACGAAAAAATCAGTGTGTGACCATGGATTTGCTTCTGATAGCTGCGGGGTTCAGCCTGATAGGAATCGGCGTACTGGTGGCGTTTGCCCGTCACGTCGATCCATTGTCCGGCCGGTTCACCGGACGTCTGCGCAAGCGCTGACATCACCTTTCCCGGTTTTCACCGTGACGACACGCGATGCGTGCCGGCATCGCGTGTCGTCCATCGGGTGCTCAGCGCGCCGGCAGGTAGCGTGACGGGTCGATCGATCGGCCGCCGTAGCGCAACTCGAAATGCAGCGCGACCCGATCGCTGTCGCTGTTGCCCATCTCGGCGATCGATTGCCCTTGCGTGACCGACTGGCCTTCCTTCACCAGCAGCGCGCGGTTGTGCGCGTAGGCGGTCAGGTAGTCGGCGTTGTGCTTGAGGATGATCAGGTTGCCGTAGCCGCGCAGCCCGTTACCCGCATAGACGACCACACCCGGCGCAGCCGCGACCACCGGCGTGCCCGGCGAGTTCGCGATGTCGATGCCCTTCGATTTCGAGCCGTCGAACGTGCGGACCACATTGCCGGCGGCCGGCCAGATCAGCGCGATGCTCGTGGCCGGCTTGACGGCCGATTCGACCGGAGCGGAAGGCGCGGGGCGGGCCCGGCCGGCACTGCCGGTGCCGGTGGTCGACGGCGTCGATGCGGTGGTCGTGCCGGGCGGCGGCGCGACGCGCAGCACCTGGCCGACTTCGATCGCATCGGGGTTCGTCATCTGGTTCCAGCGCACGATGTTCGATACCGACGTGCGGTTGTCGCGCGCGATCTTGTAGAGCGTATCGCCGCGCTCGACGCGATAGAACCCGGGGCCGACAGGCGCGGAGCCGCACGCGACGAGCAGGGCGGCGCAGGCGGCTGCGAAGAGTCGCTTCGTTGTTGTTCCGAACATTGAACCTCGCAAAACCCTGCCGCGCGTGACGCGGCAGGCAACACAAAACATCCGATTTTAACGGGTTCGACCCGCGCACCGCAGTTTGGCCGTTATCGGGGCTGCGGCGCGCCGGTTCGGCGCGTTGCCTGACGGCGTTTCAGCCTACGTATCAGCCGGCGAGCGGGAGGACGCGAATCCGCAGCGTGGCCGTTTCGGTCGCGCCCGGCGCGAGCATGCGCAGCCCGAGGCCGTTGTGAATCGCATCCGGCAGGCCGAGCCACGGCTCGACGCAATAGAAGTCCGAATCCGGCTTCTCGGTCCAGGTCGTCACCGCATACCACGGGACCGAACCCGGCACGTCGAGTGCGATCTCGATCGTGCGGCGGCGGCCCGGCATCACGATGCGCACCGGCGTGGCCGGCACGCTGTCGAGGCAGTGGAAGCGGTCGAGGATGTCCGGATTGTCGAGGTGATAACGGGCTTCGCCCGGTTCGGGCGTGCTGATCGAACCGTCGGCCTGCTGCGCGCAACGATGCGTGGGCGGCAGCTCGAGCGTGGTTTCGGCGCGTTCGCCGTGCGGCAGCGCGAAATAGAAATGGTGGCCGGCGTAGTAGGGCAGCGGCGTGTCGCCGCGATTGGTCGTCGTCAGCGCGACTTCGAGCGTGTGCGAGTCGGCCAGGCGGTAGGTCGTTTCGAACCGGAAGTCGAACGGGTAACTTGCGCGCAGCGCGTCGGTCGCGTCGAGCGTCATCGACAGCGCGGCGCCATCGGCCGACGGTTGCGCGGCGAACGGCAGGTCGCGCGCGAAACCGTGCATCGGCAGGTCGCGCACCACGCCGGCGGCGTCGCGCCAGCGGCCGAGTTCGCCGTCGACGCGGTGTCGGCCGAGGAACGGGAACAGCAGCGGGTTGCCGCCGCGCACGCGCGCGACGTTGCTCCAGTCGGCCGTGTCCGGCCAGAAGATCACCGGTTCGCCGTCGACCTCCCATGACAGCAGGCGGCCGCCGAATTGCGGAGCGACCCGGACGAGCGACGGGCCGGCGTGAAGTTCGTGAATGTCGTGTTGCTGGAAGGTCGGCATGGCGAATCGGGTTGGGCGGGTGGACGGGAATGGCGCGCTCCATTATCGGGCCGTGGCGGCTCGGGGAAAACCCTTCTCGGGAAATCGCGAGTTTTTAAGACCGTCAACGGTCGGGATAATGCGTCTAAACCGGTGATGTTGCCGGGTCATGACACTTCGTGGAGGGGGCCATGGATCTGGCAATGGCAATGGGTATCGCACTGTTCGGCATGTTCACCGGCAGCACGGTATTATTTTTCTATCAGCTCGGCCGCTGACGGCAATTCCTGCCGAAGTCGAAAGGCCCGCCATGCAAATGGCGGGCTTTTTGCTTTCTGGCTGCTTACAAGTTGCAAGCGTTTGTGTGCATTGCCGCAATATCCAGCCAAATGCCTTGGCGCAGTAATCCGGGCTCGGCATAATCGGGGCGCGTTTTTCGGACGCGCATCGCGTCGTCCGCTTCCCTTTCCGCTCAAACTTCACTAAAAGGACCGACGCGTGAGTCTCTGGTTTCTGGTATTCCTGAGCGTCCTGCAGGGCGTCACCGAACTCTTCCCCGTCAGCAGCCTTGGCCATACGCTGCTCGTGCCGGCGCTGTTCGGCATGCACATCGACAAGCACGCACCGCAACTGCTGCCGTTCCTCGTCGCGCTGCACCTCGGCACCGCGCTGGCGCTGCTGTGGTATTTCCGCGCGCGCTGGACCGCGCTGATCAGCGGCTTTTTCGCGCAGCTCGGCGGTCGCAAGAACGACGACGGGCACCTGATGTGGGCGCTCATCATCGGTACGATCCCGACCGGCATCGTCGGGCTGCTCCTCGAGAAGCGGATCGAGCGCGTGTTCCACGACCTGCGGATCGTCGCGGTCGCGCTGATCGTGAACGGCGTGCTGCTGTGGCTGGGCGACCGCATCCAGCGCAGCCGCGCGCATCAGGCACCGGAGAAGATGACGTTCAAGCAGGCGTTCTTCGTGGGTCTCGCGCAGATCGGCGCGCTGATTCCGGGCTTCTCGCGCAGCGGGCTGACGATGATCGCCGGCAATGCCGCGGGGCTGACGGCGGAGAAGGCCGCGGAATTCTCGTTCCTGCTCGGTACGCCGATCATCTTCGCGGCGGGTGTGCTCGAACTGCCGAAGCTGTTCCATGCGCGCGATCAACTCGCCGATGCGCTGCTCGGCGGCGTGCTGACGGCGATTGCCGCGTACCTGAGCGTGCGGTTCCTGATGCGCTACTTCGAAGGGCGTGGCCGGCTGGCTTCGTTCGGCGTGTATTGCGTGATCGCCGGTGTGTTCTGTCTCGGCTGGTTCATGCTGCATCCGCAACCGGTTTGATGCTGAGATGGTCGATCTCGCGTGATGTGGCGCGATGATCGGGTATAATTTCGGGCTCGGCTTCATGCCGGGCCCGTTTTGTTTCGGGGCGTCGAGTTGGGTGGTTTTGTCGTTGCTCGATGCCTCGTGTCAAATGCAGCCCGCGCCAGCCGTGTCTTTTCTCCCCGACCGCCCTTAGCTCAGTTGGATAGAGCAACGGCCTTCTAAGCCGTAGGTCACACGTTCGAATCGTGTAGGGCGGGCCAGTGAAATCAAACAGTTACGGGGCTTTTCTGCCGTTTGGTTTTTCATGGCACACTTCCGTGTAGGCACCATGTAGGCAAACGTCCTCAATAGTGCCCCGCAGGCGCGTCTCCTCCGGATGTCACTGTTCAGTCGTCAAAGTAGCGTTCTTTCAGTTCTTCACAACTACCATCTAGCCCCGGAAATAGCGAGCCAGCGGTTATGCCCATCATGCTCAATTCGCGCATGATTGCGCGCCGATCTTTTAACTGAAGATCGTACACTTCCAAATACGTGCAATTTTTTTGTTGTTCGCGCATGCGGATATAAGCCTTCGACATGAAATGTCTCTACAATCATGGTTCGAACTGGACGGGACGAGCAACGAAGCTGATGGCATTGAAAGCGCTGGAACTGACGCAGGAAGAACGTACAAAGCTTGAAGCGATGGCGAGAAGCCGTCGTGATTGGCGAATACGAGACCGGTCGCGGACGATTCTGATGTTCAGCGACGGCGTGCGAGCGAAAGAGATCGCCAGACGACAGGAACTGACGTTGGAGGCGGTGTATGAG